>JADLHV010000115.1 GCA_020848595.1 Bacteroidia bacterium | reverse complement strand
TCAATGAAAAAATGAAATTCGTTGAAAAACTCGTCCTGCTCCATCTTCGCCCTATTGTTCTCTCTTCCGAAAAAGTAACAGATAGTGCTGTACGACGTTTGATGATGGAAGTAGGGGCCGATATTGATGCGCTTATGCTCCTTTGTAAAAGTGATATCACAAGTAAAAATGAAAAAAAAGTTGAACGGATTAAAGCTAATTTCGAACTCGTAGAATCTAAAATAAAAGATGTCGCTGAAAAGGACTATCTCAGAAATTGGCAACCTCCTGTTTCTGGTAATGATATTCTCGATAATTTTGAAATCTTAGATAAAAAATATGTTGGAACGCTTAAATCGGCTGTCAAAAAAGCTATTCTTGATGGTACAGTAGAGGATACTTATAATGCTTCTATGGCTTTCCTCAAAAAAATGGCGTCTGATTTAGGTATCGCTTCACGTGATTTGCCTAAAGGGTCTTAAATTCTTAAAGCTCTATTTTTTCAGTTTTTTGAACTCACTTATTTTATTCTTTATCAACCTTAAAATAAAAAAATAGTTTTTTACATTCTATTTACATGATTATTTTGTTTTTAATTAGGTCATAATTACATTTGCATAGTTATGATTTATCGTTTTAAAGTATGGTTTGAAGAAGAGGAAGATATCTATAGGGTCATCGATATTCTGCCATCAGCAACGTTTCTTGAGTTTCATCACACTATAATGGATGCCATTAATTTTAAAAAGGATATCCCGAGCTCTTTTTGGTGCTCTGATGATAATTGGAGAAAAGGCAAAGAAATTAGTCTCGTAGAAAACGGTAAAATTATGATGAAAGATGCTAAACTGAAAAGTTATGTAAATGATCCGCATCAAAAATTTATTCTAGTTACCGATTTTAATGAAATGTGGACCATGCATGCGGAATTGCAAACTATTGAAAATGATGTTATCGGTATTTCTTATCCTTTCGTTTTCAAATCTGTCGGTAAAGCGCCTAAACAAAATGAAGGTGTGGGTAGATTTAAAACTATCGATGAAACTGAATTTGATGAAATAGCTAACAAACTCGTCAGTAAACATGCCCCCATGATTGATGAAGATTTCGATGAAGAAGGATTCGGTCAAGAAGGTGAAGATGGTGATGAGGAATCTGATGATGAATTTGGAGAGTCTTACGGTTCGGAAGTCGAAGATATATAATGGCGCTTAAGGTCACCTTTCTTGGAACTGGTACTTCTCAAGGTGTTCCTCTTATTGCCTGCACTTGCCCCGTTTGCTTAAGTACCGATCCTCTTAATAAACGCCTAAGAAGTAGTATCCGTCTCGAAGTAGATGATGTTACTATTGTTATAGATAGTGGACCCGATTTCCGTCAACAAATGCTGCGCTCTCAAACTAAAAATTTAGATGCACTCATTTTTACTCACGAACATAAAGACCATATCGCTGGTATGGATGATATTCGCGCTTTTAATTATATTAATAAAAAAGCAATTGATGTCTATGCTTCCGCACAAGTCCAAACTGCTCTGCGTAGAGAATATCAATATATCTTCACGGATTTTAAATATCCTGGAATTCCCGAAATTAATCTCTTCGAAATAGCTAATAACCAAGATTTCTCTGTTAAAGGTGTTCTTATTAAACCTATTCAAGTCATGCATCTAAAATTGCCTGTGCTCGGTTTTAGAGTGAATGATTTTACCTATATCACAGATGCTAATTATATTTCGGATCTTGAAAAAGAAAAAATTAAAGGCTCTAAAGTTTTAGTCCTTAATGCTCTTCGACATCAAAAACATATCTCACATTATACGCTCAGTGAAGCTATCGATCTTGTAAGAGAATTGCAAATCCCTGAAGCTTATTTTACCCATATCTCTCATCAACTTGGACTGCATCATGAAGTGGATTCTGAGTTGCCAGAAGGTATGCATCTGGCCTATGATGGCCTTACACTTGAATTGGAATAATCTTCCTTGTTTTCTTATCATTTAATCCTCTCAATTATTCTATAATTATAATTTTTAAAGTTGCTCTTTCTCTATCAATTTCAGATTAATTTTAAATCTAAAATACTATAGATTTTTATTCGTGCAACTTTTCTAAAAATGACTATTCAGAAATTGTGTAGTGTTTTATTTATAGGATGTAGAAATAAGTTGTAATGAAACTAACACCATTTATATAATATAGACTAATAACTGCATTAAATCCAAATCATAGAAGGAGAGGAGCTTCTTTAAAATAAGAATATTAAGTTTTTGGCATATAATTCATCTCATAAGTATTCTAGAATCTTAAAAAATTAAACGTAAGTAAATGTTTAAAATACGGATATCAAATTCTTGTCATTTTATATTTGAATACTATGACTATATCTATCTTGAATCCTACATACACTTATCATTTCATAACAATTGTAACCAAGCGACATAAGCATTTTTTTGGCGAAAAATTGAATGGAAATATGAAGTATTCTGAAGTAGGAATAATTGCTAATATTATTTGGAATGAAATTGCCAATAATAGAGAAAATCTAATTAGAGATGAATATATCGTGATGCCCAATCATATTCATGGAATCTTAATGGTAAATAAATTAATAAAAGTAAACACACACCTTTCAAAAGATCATATTAAATACGATCGACACGAATCATACATTGAAAATATAATCAAACTATATAAATCAACTGTAAAAAAATACACCAACAAATTCAACCTCGAATTCGCCTGGCATCCCAACTATCATAGCAGATACATCCAAGCCGAATCAGGCTTAATCGCAATAAGACGCTACATCCAAAACAACATAACTAAATGGAATAAATAATTTTGCCCCAAAATCATCTTAAAAAACGCACATCCACCCAAGGCGCTCCGCGACGCCTTGCCTCTACGCCTTGCCCCAATCATCTTAAAGAACACACATCCACCCAAGGCAATCCGCGATGCCTTGCCCAAGGCGCTCCGCGACGCCTTGCCCCAAATCATCTTCTTATTACGCACATCCACCCAAGGCGATCAGCGACGCCTTGTCCGCGACGCCTTGCCCCAATGCCTAAATATCAGCAACGCCTTGCCCAAGGCCCTTAGCAACTCCTTGCCAAAACTTCCTCATAAAACTTCATCCACTTCTCACTCACAGCATCATTCCCAAAATTAGATTCAGCATACTGTTTTCCCGACTCTGCCATTTTATTTCTAAATGCCACATCTTTTATCAGCATTATTATCTTATCAGCAAATTTTTTTGCATCATCTGCTATTAAACATTGAACACCATCAACAATATCTAAACCTTGAGCACCTTGTGTAGTTGTAACAACTGCTTTTCCGGCCATCATAGCTTCTATGGTCTTTATTCTTATGCCACTTCCACTTTTTAGGGGCACTACTAATATCGATTTATCTTTTATGAATGTATTTAAATTAGCTATTTCGCCCCATACTTTAAAATTATTAATAGCGTATTTCTCAAATTGTGCATCCATATTCTTTCCAGCCATATGAAAGCTTAATCTATTGTCCGATTTTTCAATTAATGGCCAAACTGAATCATGAAACCATTTCATAGCTTCTTGATTGGGTAACCATTCCATCGAACCTATATGATAAATACTGTTGTAATCTATGTTTTCTGTGGATTCTGAATGGGGCATTATCCCAGCTGGAATATATTTAGTGGTACCTTTATAACCTATCAAATTTATGGTGTCTTGTCGATCGTTTTCAGTGATACTAACTACCGCATTAAAATACTGATGAATCCGTTTTTCGTACTCTTTTAATCGTTTAGAAAGTAATTTAGTATACCATCGTTTTAAGCCAATGGATTGATTGTTACTAAGTGTTTCCCATATTTTATACTCTATATTATGTTGCCTTAAAATTTTAACTCCATCACACTCAATTCCTTTGACATAGTCTGCAACAAATAAACCTTCAAAATGGATAATATCGTAATGATTTTGTCGACACAATTGATTGATTTTTTCTGAAAATTGTTTACTTACAAATCGTTGAATATTGTATGACTTTTTGCTGAATAAATTTAATAGGGCAGGGAAGGGTTTTACTGAAGTATCGATGTCAAAGGTTAAGAGCTTGTTCAAAAATCCAAATTCATTTTTAAGAGTGGCTTTATCGACAAAATGTTTATCTGTGTTTAAAGTGACATAATCTACTTCAAGACCTATATGACATAGTCCTCTTAATAAATTATATGTCGCTATTGCCCCGCCATCTCTCAAAGGAAATGGCACTCTGCTGCCTATGACTAAAATTTTCAAAACGCTTCAAAAATAAATGGTTTTTAGTCATTGTTACAATATTTCTAAATTATATTTGGAAATCAATATTAATTTATTACCTTTGCAGTCCTAATTTAGAAATGGCAAACCATAAATCATCCATCAAGAGAATCAGACAGACTGAAGTTAAAAACGAAAGAAATCGTTACCAGCACAAGACTACTCGTAATTTGGTAAAGAAACTTCGTGATGCTACAGATAAGACAACCGCTGCTGCTTTGTATGTTGAAACTGCATCTATGCTAGACAAATTGGCAAAGAGAAATGTTATTCATAAAAACAAAGCCTCTAATTTGAAATCAAGTCTTTCTGTTCACGTTAACAGTCTTAAATAAAATAGTATAACTTATTGTAAGCCTCCGGAAACGGGGGCTTTTTTTATACCAATATATTTTCATTAATTTCGCAGAAATTTTCCAATCGAATATTATTTAGTCATTTAAACTTATGTCAGACATCTTTGAAAAAGTAGTAAGAAATATGGGACCACTCGGTGCTCATATTAAAGAGGCCCACGGTTACTTCACTTTCCCTAAACTGGAAGGTGATATTGGTCCTAAAATGGTTTTTAATGGTAAAGAAAAACTCAACTGGAGTCTTAATAATTACCTAGGTCTTGCTAATCACCCTGAAGTGAGAAAGGCCGATGCTGAAGCTGCTGCTCAATATGGTCTTGCCTATCCTATGGGAGCTCGTATGATGAGTGGTAACTCTAATCCCCACGAACAACTCGAACGCGAACTTGCCGAATTCGTTGGTAAGGAAGATGCTATCTTGCTTAACTACGGTTATCAAGGCGTTGTTTCTATCATCGATGCAATGGTCGATCGTCATGATGTTATCGTCTATGACGCCGAATCTCACGCTTGTATCGTCGATGGTGCTCGCCTTCACCAAGGTCACCGCTTTATGTTTAAACATAATGATATGGAAAGCTGTGAAAAACAATTGCAAAGAGCTACTAAATTGGTTGAAAAATCTGGTGGTGGTATTTTTGTTATTACCGAAGGTGTTTTTGGAATGAGTGGTAATCAAGGTAATCTTAAAGGTGTTGTCGCTCTTAAAGATAAATATAATTTCCGTCTCTTTGTAGATGATGCTCATGGTTTCGGTACTATGGGTAAAAAGGGTAGTGGTACACCTGAAGAACAAGGTGTTATCGATGGCGTTGATTTACACTTCTCTACTTTCGCTAAATCTATGGCTAGTATTGGTGCTTTTGTAGCTGGACCTAAACCTATCCTGAATTTCTTGCGCTATAATCTACGCTCGCAAATTTATGCTAAGTCTCTACCTATGCCGCTTGTTGTAGGCGCTCTTAAACGTCTTGAATTAATTAGAAATCATCCTGAATTAAAAGAAAATCTCTGGAAAATTGTTGATGCTCTACAAAATGGATTGAAAAATGCTGGCTTTAATATCGGCACAACTTCTACGCCTGTTACACCTGTTATCTTAAATGGTACTGTGGCTGAATCAACTCACTTAACCTTCGACCTTAGAGAAAATTATGATATTTTTTGCTCTATCGTCGTGTATCCTGTTATCCCTAAAGGTCTAATTATCTTGCGCCTTATTCCTACTGCTGCTCACTCTCTTGAAGATGTTGAAAGAACGATTAAAGCTTTCTCTAAAATCAAAGAAAATCTAGCTAACGGTAAGTACAACCACGATAAATTGATGAACGCTTCTTTGTAATTGTTTTTTTCATCTCTCTTGCATATTTTTGTGTCGTGCAAGTGATATGTGGAGATTTAAAAGTCAATTTTTAGAATATTTTAATATGACAAAAGGAGAAGGCAATGCTTTTCTCCTTTTGCTTTTTTTAGCCGCTGCTTTTATCGCATGGCCTTTTCGCCCAACCTTTAATGATAAAACAGATTTTAAAAGGTTCTTAGCTATGATTGATAGTACTAATAAAGCGCGTACTATTCATTCTATTTCTAATTCTTTTTCTGAGTTTAATCCAAATTCATGTTCTAGCCAAGATTTAATTAATCTAGGAATGAAACCTTTCGTGGCTAATCGTGTTTTGAATTACCGTAATAAATTTGGCCCTTTTAAATCTAAATCTCAATTACTTAAAATTTATGGTATAGATACGTCTTGGTATAAACGAATCGAAAGTTATATTCTTCTGCCTGATGATGCTCCCCTTAATCAATCGATGACTCAATCGCCTATACATAACGAACAAATAAAATTGCTTGTTGAATTAAATTCTGCTGATTCTTTCCAACTCGAAAAATTACCCTGTATTGGTATGAAATTAGCTAAACGTATCATCGCTTTCCGAAATCGTCTAGGTGGCTTTGTCAACTATAATCAATTGTATGAAATCTATGGTCTCGACTCGAATTGTATCCCTGTGCTAAAAAAATATTTGTCTTTAAACCCAAATTTAATTTCTCGTCTTGATATTAATTCTACTGATTATGAAACGTTTTCTAAACATCCTTATATCGGGTTTTCTATGGCTAAACTAATTGTTGCTTATCGCTCTCAGCATGGGATGTATAAAAGTATTGATGATTTAATGCTTATTAAAGCTATCGACTCTGTAAAAATAAACAAAGCAAAACCTTATTTAATTGTTAAGTAATCGCTACATTTTTAATACTCAATTCTATATATCTATTTTTTTTATCGATATATTATTAAGCTTTTGCTTTTTTCTTCTTTAATTCTGTTTATTTTTGCAACTTTATGGATTTTACTAACTCTGAAAGCCAATCAATGATTAGGCAAATGTGTAAAGACTTTGCCGAAAAGAACATTCGTCCTAATGTAATGGAATGGGACGAAGCTCAATTTTTCCCTGTCGAACTTTTTAAAGAAATGGGTAAACTCGGACTCATGGGGGTGCTTGTCCCTGAAGAATACGGTGGTTCGGGTTTGGGGTATTACGAATATGTAGATGCTATAGTCGAAACCGCTAGAGTTTGTGGTTCTATTGGCTTAAGTCTCGCTGCTCATAATAGTCTCTGTACCGGGCATATTTTGCAGTTCGGTAATGAAGAACAAAAGAAAAAATGGTTGCCTAAATTAGCTTCCGGTGAATGGATAGGCGCATGGGGTTTAACTGAAGCTAATACTGGTAGCGATGCTCTAAGAATGAAAGTAACGGCCAGAAAAGAAGGTGATTCTTATGTCTTAAATGGAGCTAAAAATTGGATTACTCACGGTATTACTGGTAATGTGGCTGTTGTACTAGCTCGTACTGGTGACTTGCTAGATTCTCATGGTATTACAGCCTTTGTAGTCGAAAGAGGTACACCAGGTTTTAATGCTGGTAAAAAGGAAAATAAACTTGGTATGAGGGCCAGCGAAACTGCTGAAATGATTTTCGAAGAATGTCGCGTGCCTGAAGCTAATATCTTAGGTAATATAGGTGAAGGATTTATTCAAGCAATGAAAGTCCTTGATGGTGGTAGAATTTCTATTGCTGCTCTCTCTCTAGGTATCGCAAAAGGTGCCTATGATGCTTCTGTTAAATATGCAAAAGAAAGAGAACAATTCGGTCAACCTATCGCTAATTTCCAAGCTATTGGTTTTAAATTGGCCGATATGGCTATGCAAATTGAAGCTGCCGAATTATTAATCGCTGAATCTTGCTACCTTAAAAATAATGGTCTGCCTGTAACCAAAGTTTCTGCTATGGCTAAATACTATGCTAGCGAAGTATGCGTGAAAGTAGCTACCGAAGCTATCCAAATCTTTGGTGGATACGGCTATACCAAAGACTTCCCAGTTGAGAAATATTATCGCGATAGTAAACTTTGTACTATCGGTGAAGGCACCTCCGAAATTCAAAAATTAGTAATTTCTAGAGCGATTTTGAAATAACTTGTTTTTATTATTCATTTTTATTATATTTGCATCCCAATTTTAAAGATTCAGAATGATCTATATCAACGTAAAAGACAACGAGAACCTCGACAAAGCCTTGAAAAAGTACAAAAAGAAGTACGAAAAAATCGGCATCATGAAGGAATGAAGAAGTAGACAAGCTTTCGAAAAACCATCAGTGACCAGAAGAATGGAAATTAGAAGAGCTGCCTATAGGGCATTTGTTCAAAACCAAATTAACGGTTAATCGTCAAACATATTATATTAGCGTCCGATAATGAATTTGTCGGACGCTTTTTTTATTTATAGGTTTCAAACCTATCTCGAGGCAGAAAAGAAAATGTCTGCCCATACTGTCAAAGCTTATATCTCTGACATTAACGCTCTTCTTATTTATCTCCAAAATAATTATGAAGTTGATAGCGTAAATCTCATTAATCACCATCATATTAAGTCGTGGTTGTCTGATTTGATGGCTGCTGAAATGGATCCAAGAAGTGTTAATAGGAAAATATCTTCTCTTAAAACCTATTATAAATATCTCTTAAAACATGCTCTCGTCGAAATTGACCCTATGATTAAGGTCACTTCACCCAAAAATAGTAAAAAATTACCCGTTTTTATTAGTGAAGATAATATGAATAATCTAGTCGATTCCTTAATCGATGAAAAAGACGACGAAATAAATGATGAAAATGATGGAATTGCCACCGATATTTTGTTAACTTTGTATCACACTGGTATCAGATTAAGTGAATTGATCTATCTCGAAAAACAAAATATCGACCTCTACGCTGGTACTCTTAAAGTCCTCGGAAAAAGAAATAAAGAAAGAATTATACCTATGTCTGGTGAACTCCAATCGGCTCTCTTAAATCGATTGAAACTTCACCCCGCAAGTGTCTATGTATTTAATACGCCTAAAGGAAATAAACTTTATCCTAATTATGTCTATAGATTAATTAAAAATCTATTGACTGGATTTACAACTCAAAAGAAAAAAAGTCCTCACGTATTAAGACATACTTTTGCAACGCATCTTCTAAATAATGGCGGTGACCTCAATGCTATTAAAGAATTACTCGGACACGCTAATCTATCAGCCACACAAATTTATACCCATAATAGTGTGGAACGCTTGAAAAAAATTCATCAACTTGCTCACCCTAAAAGTGGTAAGTAAATTTAATTGTTAAAAATCTTATGGAAATCCAATTTCAAAACACCAATTTTAAAGCAGACAAAAAATTACTTGATCTGATAACCCTTAAACTTAAAAAATTAGAACACTATTATGATAAAATTATTGATGCCAATGTTTATCTTAAGGTCCAAAAGTCCGATGATAAGGTCAATAAAATCCTAGAAATAAAAATGAATGTCTCTAATTCAACCTTATTTGTTGAAGAACACGATAGAACTTTCGAAAATGCGCTCGATAAAGCCGAAGATGCTTTGAAGTCACAATTGATTAAATATAAACAAAAAACTGCTAGTGCATAAATACAGCAATTATTAATCTAATAAATACGATACTTAAGCCACAACTTTAAATTCTGTTTTTTTAGACTATAAACAAAGCCCTCGGTAAAAACGAGGGCTTTTTCGTGAAATATTTTTGAGGAAACGCTTTGAAATGTCAATTAAATAACCTTTTTTTGCAGTCCTTTTTACAGAAATCATCTGAACTCATTCGGATAATAACCGTAAAAAGAGCGTTCTTTTACAAGCCACTTTAGCTCAGCTGGTAGAGCAACTGATTTGTAATCAGTAGGTCGCTGGTTCGATCCCGGCAAGTGGCTCATTAGGACATTTGGGAAGTTTCCAGAGTGGCTAAATGGGACAGACTGTAAATCTGTTGCTTCGGCTTCGGTGGTTCGAATCCACCACTTCCCACTTCGGTCGTCAGATTTGAAGAGAGAACCGTTCTCTCCTAGATTGCGGGAGTAGCTCAGTTGGTAGAGCGTCAGCCTTCCAAGCTGTAGGTCGCGAGTTCGAGCCTCGTCTCCCGCTCTGATGATAGTTCCGTATTGTGTGTTCAGACAATGCCATTGGGGTGATGTCTTCCAACTCACGACGACTAGTATTTAACTAGCCGTTGTAGCTCAGGGGTAGAGCACTTCCTTGGTAAGGAAGAGGTCAAGGGTTCAAATCCCTTCAATGGCTCTAAGAAGCAACAAATTATTTAAAAAAGAAAAACAATAACAATAAAAAATAATTAATCATGGCAAAAGAAACATTTGACCGCTCCAAAGCCCACGTCAACATAGGTACCATTGGTCACGTTGACCACGGTAAAACTACCTTGACTGCCGCTATCACTTCAGTATTAGCTTCTAAAGGTTTAGCTGAACAGAAGTCTTTCGACTCTATCGACTCTGCTCCAGAAGAAAAAGAAAGAGGTATTACTATTAATACTGCTCACGTTGAATATCAAACTGAAACTAGACACTATGCTCACGTAGATTGTCCAGGTCACGCTGACTATGTTAAAAACATGGTAACTGGTGCCGCGCAAATGGATGGTGCTATCCTTGTTGTTGCTGCTACTGATGGTCCTATGCCGCAAACTCGCGAACATATCTTGCTTGCTCGTCAAGTTGGTGTGCCTCGTCTTGTTGTTTTCATGAATAAATGCGATATGGTTGACGATTCTGAATTACTTGACTTAGTTGAAATGGAAATTCGTGAATTGTTAAGCTTCTATAGCTTCGATGGTGATAATACGCCTATTATTAGAGGTTCTGCTCTAGGTGGATTAAACGGCGATGCTGCTTGGGTTGATAAAATTATGGAACTTATGGATGCAGTTGATAATTGGATCCCTATTCCTCCACGTTTGGTTGACCAACCTTTCCTAATGCCTGTTGAAGACGTATTCTCTATCACCGGTCGTGGTACCGTTGCTACTGGTCGTATCGAAAGAGGTATCATTAATGTTGGTGACCCTGTAGAAATTATCGGTCTTGGTGACGAGAAAATGACTTCTACTATCACTGGTGTTGAAATGTTCAGTAAATTACTCGATAGAGGTGAAGCTGGTGATAACGCCGGTCTACTTCTTCGTGGTATCGATAAAGAACAAATTAAAAGAGGTATGGTTATCTGTAAACCAGGTTCTGTTACCCCTCACGCTAAATTTAAAGCTGAAGTTTACGTATTAAGTAAAGAAGAAGGTGGTCGTCATACTCCGTTCTTTAACAAATACAGACCTCAGTTCTATTTCCGTACCACTGATATCACCGGCGAATGTACTCTTCCTGAAGGTGTTGAAATGTGCATGCCTGGCGATAATATCACTATCACTGTTCAATTGATCGCTCCTATCGCTATGGAAAAAGCGCTTCGTTTCGCTATCCGTGAAGGTGGTAGAACAATTGGTGCTGGTCAGGTAACTGAAATTTTAGACTAATTTATAAACCTATATGGCATTAGTCACCCTATCGCTTTCTGAAAGGGTGACTAATGTTTTTACGAGAGTAGTTCAAGGGTAGAATAGAGGTCTCCAAAACCTTTGATGGGAGTTCGAATCTCTCCTCTCGTGCTAAAAAATAAAAAAATGGATAAATTAAAAAATATGTGGAACCACTCCGTTGATGAGTTACTTAATAAGGTAACTTGGCCAACTTGGGATGAACTGCGTGAAAGCGCTATCATCGTTTTGGTTGCATCGCTTATTTTCGCTGTCTTTGTCAGAATCATTGACTCTGCGCTAGGATACGGATTGGACTTTTTTTATAACCTATTCAGATAATGGCAATGGAAGCTAGCGAATTGCAATGGTATGTCGTAAGGGCCGTCTCTGGCCAAGAGAAAAAGGTAAAAGCTAATCTCGAAAGCGAACTCATTAAAGCCAAATTAACTGATTATGTGCCACAAATCCTTATCCCTATGGAAAAGGTATATACCATCAAAAATGGTAAGAAAATAGCTAAAGAAAGAAATTATTTCCCTGGCTATATTCTTATTCAAGCTAAATTTCATGGTGAAGTGGCCGCTACTATTAAAGGTATTAACGGTGTCGTTGGTTTCCTCGGATCTAAAGATAATCCCGTGCCTCTTAGACAAGCCGAAGTAAATAGAATCCTCGGTAACGCAGACGAAAATGGAACTATGGACGCCGATGTTACTGAACCATTCATCGTTGGTGAAGCTATCAAAGTAACTGATGGACCTTTCTCTGGTTTCAGCGGTGTTATTGAAGAAGTGAATGAAGAAAAGAAAAAATTGAAAGTTATGGTAAAAATCTTCGGTCGAAGAACTCCTCTAGAACTCAATTATAACCAAGTAGAAAAAGAATAAATAGCTATATTATGGCAAAAGAAATAACAGGATACGTAAAATTACAAGTAAAAGGCGGACAAGCAAATCCCGCACCTCCCATTGGACCTGCTCTGGGCTCAAAAGGTGTAAACATCATGGAATTCTGCAAGCAATTCAATGCTCGTACTCAAGACAGAATGGGTAAGGTACTACCAGTCGTATTGACTGTGTTCTCCGATAAATCATTCGAATTCATCATCAAAACTCCTCCAGTGGCAACTCAAATCCTTGAAGCAACTAAAGCTGCTAAAGGTTCTGCTGAACCTAATAGGAAAAAAGTTGCTGAACTATCTTGGGATCAAGTTAGAAAAATTGCTGAAGATAAAATGCCAGACCTTAACTGCTTCGTAGTAGAATCTGCTATGAACAAGGTCGCTGGTACTGCTAGAAGCATGGGTATCACAATCGCTGGAGATAAACCTTTTTAATCGACTGAATAATGGCATCATTGACAAAAAATAGAAAGAAAGTATTGGAGAAAATTGACACTGCTAAAGTGTATTCTTTAGATGAAGCGTCTAAACTCCTTAAAGATATAACCTACACCAAGTTCGACTCTTCTGTTGATATCGACGTAAGATTAGGTGTCGATCCTAAACAAGCTAACCAAATGGTTCGCGGTGTCGCTACTTTGCCTCATGGTACTGGTAAAGAAGTACGTGTTCTCGTACTTTGTACCCCCGATAAAGAAGCCGAAGCTAAAGCTGCTGGTGCCGATTTCGTGGGTCTTGATGATTATATCGATAAAATTAGCAATGGCTGGTTAGATATCGATATCATTATCACTATGCCTGCTGTTATGGCTAAACTTGGTAAACTAGGTAAGATCTTAGGTCCTCGCAACCTAATGCCTAACCCTAAATCAGGAACTGTTACTCCTGACGTGGCTAAAGCAGTAACTGAAGTGAAAGCCGGTAAAATTGACTTTAAAGTCGATAAAACTGGTATCATTCATACTTCTATAGGTAAGGTCAGCTTCCAACCTGCCCAAATCGCGGAAAATGCAGTGGAAATTATGCAAACCTTAAGTAAATTGAAACCTTCCGCTTCCAAAGGAACGTATTTCAGAAGCGTTTACTTAAGTACTACCATGAGTCCAGGTATCTGCATTGACATCAAATCAATCCCAGGTATTTAATAAAATTAAATGAACAGAGAAGAAAAAAACGCAGCGATCGCCGCTTTAACTGAAAAGTTTAAGTCTCTTAATTGTATGTATATCGCCGATACTTCTAGTATTAGCGCTGTAGATACTAATAATTTTAGACGCGAACTATTCAAAAACGGTATCGAAATGCTGGTAGCCAAAAATACACTTATTTTAAAGGCTATGCGCAACTCCGGTAAAGATTTTGGTGATCTAGAATCTGCTCTTAAAGGGAATTCTGCCTTGTTGTTTAGTGATAACTTCAAAGCGCCTGCTCAAGCTATTCTGAAATTCAGAAAAAAAGGTACTAAACCTAGCTTAAAAGGTGCTTATGTTGATAGCGCTATCTTCATCGGAGATGAACAATTAACTGCCCTGAGCACTCTTAAATCAAAAGAAGACCTCATCGGAGAAATCGTGGGATTACTACAATCTCCAGCTCGCAATGTGATTTCCGCATTGCAAAGCGGTGGCAGCACTATTGCTGGCCTCGTTAAAACATTATCAGAAAGAAACAATTAATTAAAAACAATTTAAATTAAGAAAAAATGGCAGACTTAAAAGCTTTTGCTGAACAACTAGTTAATCTTACCGTTAAAGAGGTAAACGAATTAGCTACAATTTTGAAAGATGAATATGGTATCGAACCAGCTGCTGCAGCCGTTGCTGTTGCCGCTCCAGGTGCTGGTGCAGGCGCTGGTGAACCAGCTGCTGCTCAGACTGAATTCACAGTCGTATTAACAAGTGCTGGTCCTAACAAACTTAACGTAGTTAAGGTGGTTAAAGATCTTACTGGTCTCGGTTTGAAAGAAGCTAAAGACTTGGTTGACGGTGCTCCAAAAACTGTAAAGGAAAACATTGCTAAAGATGAAGCTGAAGCATTGAAAGCCAAACTTACAGAAGCCGGAGCTGAAGTTGAAATCAAGTAATTTCATAACTTACTCTACATTCCCCCAATAGACCCACTTTAACCGATGGGTCTATTGGTGTTTTTTGTTTTTTCATCGTAAAAAACTATTCTCGGTTTACATAAATTATAAACATTTTACAAAATTGGCAACAAAAGTAAAACAACCAAAAAGAATCAACTTCGCCTCCGTCGACAAGGTGATTGATTACCCGGATTTCCTTGATGTGCAATTGCAGTCTTTCAAAGAGTTCTTCCAATTGGAAACTCACGTTGATAAAAGAACTGATGAAGGGCTATTCAAAGTTTTCCAAGAAAATTTTCCAATAAACGATACCAGAAACATCTTTAACCTCGAGTTCCTCGATTATTTCGTCGATCCTCCTCGATACTCTATTCAAGAATGTATCGAAAGGGGATTAACCTACTCAGTTCCTCTTAAGGCTAAACTTAAACTATCTTGTAATGACCCTGAACACGAAGATTTTGAAACCATCGTCCAAGACGTCTATTTGGGTACTATCCCGTATATGACCCCTGGCGGTACTTTCGTTATTAATGGCGCCGAACGTGTTATTGTATCTCAATTACACCGTTCTCCTGGTGTGTTCTTCGGTCAGTCTTATCACACTAATGGTACTAAATTGTATTCTGCCCGTGTTATCCCTTTCAAAGGCTCATGGATTGAATTCGCTACTGACGTTAATAATGTCATGTATGCATATATCGACCGTAAAAAGAAATTCCCTGTCACTACGCTACTTAGAGCTATAGGTTACGAATCTGATAAGGATATCCTTAATATCTTTGGTCTCGCCGAAGAAGTTAAGGTCTCTAAAACTGGTCTTAAAAAATATATCGGTCGTAAACTCTCCGCTAGGGTACTCCGTACTTGGGTGGAAGATTTTGTTGACGAAGATACCGGTGAAGTCGTATCTATCGAACGTAACGAAGTTATTATCGAACGTGATACTATCCTCGAACCTATTCATATCGATGAAATCGTTGAAGCTGGTGTAAAAACTATTATCCTTAATAAGGAAGAAGAAGGTAAAAATGATTTTACTATTATCTATAATACGCTTCAAAAAGATACATCTAATAATGGTAAAGAAGCTGTAGAACATATCTACAGACAATTGCGTAATACTGATCCACCCGATGAAGAAACTGCTCGTGGTATCATCGAACGTCTTTTCTTCTCTGATAAACGCTATGATTTAGGTGAAGTTGGTCGATATAGAATTAATAAAAAACTTGAACTCTCTACTAGTATGGATGTTAAAGTCCTTACTAATGAAGATATCATTAAAATTATTTCTTATCTAATCGAACTCTCTAACTCGCGCTCTGAAGTCGATGATATCGACCACTTGAGTAATAGACGTGTTAGAACTGTCGGTGAACAATTGTACGCTCAATTCGGTGTCGGTCTGGCTCGTATGGCTCGTACTATTCGCGAAAAAATGAATATTCGTGATAATGAAGTCTTTACTCCAACTGATCTTATAAACGCTCGTTCTCTTTCGTCTGTTATAAACTCGTTCTTCGGAACTAACCAGCTTTCTCAGTTCATGGACCAAACTAATCCTTTGGCCGAAATCACCCACAAAAGAAGAATGTCTGCCCTTGGACCAGGTGGTCTCTCGCGTGAAAGAGCTGGTTTCGAAGTACGTGACGTTCACTATACGCACTATGGTAGACTTTGTACTATCGAAACTCCTGAAGGTCCTAATATCGGTCTTATATCGTCTCTTTGCGTTCATGCCAAAATTAATGGTATGGGTTTCATCGAAACGCCTTATAGACCCGTTAGTGATGGTAAGGTTGAATTTGATAAACCTGTCGTTTACTTAAGTGCTGAAGAAGAAGATGGTAAAATCATCGCTCAGTGTAATATTGATGTAGATGAAAAAGGTGTCTTTAATTCTAATGAAGTTAAAGCGCGTTTTGAAGGTGACTTCCCGCTGGTTGAACCTAAAAAATTGGATTATATGGACGTGGCGCCTAACCAAATCGTGTCTATCGCCGCTTCTTTAATCCCTTTCCTCGAACACGATGACGCAAATAGAGCGCTAATGGGCTCGAATATGCAACGTCAAGCTGTGCCTCTACTTCGTCCAGAATCTCCTATCGTTGGTACTGGTCTCGAAGAAAGAGTAGCTAGAGATTCTAGAGCTCTTATTATGGCCGAAGGTGATGGTGCTGTTGATTATGTAGATGCTAATGAAATTAGAATCCGCTACGATTTTACAGCTGATGATGAATTGGTCAATTTTAATAGTAATCTTAAATCTTATAGACTAACTAAATTCTTACGTACTAACCAAAGTACTTGTATCAACCTTAGACCTATTGTTAAAAAAGGTCAAAGGGTGTCTAAAGGTGAAGTGCTTTGCGAAGGTTATGCTACTCAAGATGGTGAATTAGCTATCGGAAGAAACCTTAAAGTGGCTTTCATGCCTTGGCAAGGTTATAACTTCGAGGATGCTATCGTTATCTCCGAAAAAGTTGTTAGCGACGATTGGTATACTTCTATTCATGTCGATGAATTTGAATTGGAAGTGAGAGATACTAAACGTGGTGAGGAAGAATTAACTAATGATATTCCTAACGTTAGTGAAGAAGCTACTAAAAACTTAGATGAAAATGGTCTAATTCGTATCGGTGCCGAACTCAAAGAAGGTGATATCATCATTGGTAAAATTACCCCTAAAGGTGAAACTGAACCTTCTCCTGAAGAAAAACTCTTGAGAGCTATCTTCGGTGATAAAGCTGGTGATGTGAAAGATGCTTCGCTTAAAGCACCACCATCTACTGAAGGTATCGTTATAGATAAAAAACTCTTTACCAAAACTAAAAAGGAAAAGGGTGCTAAAACGGACGAAAAAGCTAAGTTGGCTAAAAATGAAGTAGAATATAAAAAGAATAAAGAAAAAATTACCGAAATCCTTGTTCAAAAATTGTTTAAGGTGCTCAATGGTAAAACTTCTGCTGGTGTTAAAGCTGTCTATGGTGATGATATGATCCCTAAAGGAACTAAGTTTACTCTTAAAAACTTATCTTCTGTAGACTACGATAACGTAAGCTTCGCTAATTGGTCGTCTGATGCCGAAAAGAATGATATCGTTAATACTATCCTGAAAAATTATAAATCTCAAATTACTGAGGTCTATGCTGCATTCAGAAGAGAATATTACGCTATCACTGTCGGTGATGAACTTCCAACTGGTATCTTAAAAATGGCTAAGGTTTATGTGGCTCAAAAACGTAAACTTAAAGTCGGTGATAAAATGGCTGGTCGACACGGTAATAAAGGTATTGTCGCTCGTATTGTACGTGCCGAAGATATGCCTTTCCTTGAAGATGGAACGCCAGTAGATATCGTGTTGAATCCTCTAGGTGTACCTTCAAGGATGAACTTGGGTCAAATTTATGAAACTGTTCTAGGATGGGCAGGGAAGGAGCTCGGTCTAAAATTCGCAACGCCTATCTTCGATGGTGCGTCGCCTGAAGAAATCGAATCCTATACCCAAAAAGCTAATGTGCCTCTTAATGGTCAAGTATACTTATATGATGGCTTAACTGGAGAAAGATTCCACCAACCAACTACTGTAGGTATTATTTATATGCTGAAATTAGGTCATATGGTGGATGATAAAATGCACGCTCGTTCTATCGGACCATACTCTATGATTACTCAACAACCGCTTGGTGGTAAAGCTCAATTCGGTGGTCAACGTTTCGGTGAAATGGAGGTTTGGGCTCTCGAAGCTTTCGGAGCTGCTAACATCCTCAGAGAAATCTTAACCATTAAGTCGGATGATATCATGGGTCGTGCTAAGACTTATGAGGCTATCGTTAAAGGTGATAATATCACTCAAATCGGTATCCCTGAATCATTCAATGTATTGATCCACGAACTAAGAGGTCTAGGTATCGAAATGTCTTTCGAAGAATAAGCTTCAATAATTCACCAAAACAGAAAATCAAGTAATGTCAACGATTAAAAAGAATCAGAAAATAAAAAGCAACTTCACTAAGATCCGTATTGGTCTTGCTTCTCCTGAAAGCATCCTACAAAGATCTTATGGTGAGGTTATAAAGCCTGAAACAATCAATTACCGTAGCTATAAACCCGAAATGGGTGGGCTATTCTGCGAAAGGATTTTTGGTCCTATTAAGGACTATGAATGTCATTGCGGAAAATACAAACGTATCCGTTATAAAGGTATTGTTTGTGACAGATGCGGTGTGGAAGTAACTGAAAAAAAGGTAAGACGCGAAAGAATGGGACATATCAATCTAGTCGTCCCTGTCGCTCATATCTGGTATTTCCGCTCGCTTCCTAATAAAATTGGTTATTTGCTGGGATTGAGTAGTAAAAAACTCGACCTCGTTATCTACTACGAACGCTATATCATCATTCAAACTGGTGAATATGAAGGCGTCAATAAATTAGACCTGCTCTCTGAAGAGGAATACCTCGATATATTGGATAAACTTCCTAAAGAAAACCAATACCTCGATGATTCAGATCCTAAAAAGTTTGTTGCTAAAATGGGTGCCGATGCTCTTTGGGAACTTTTAAGCACTATCGATTTAGATGGTCTTAGCTATAGCCTCAGAAATCAAGCAGCTACCGAAACTTCTCAACAACGTAAAGCCGAAGCGCTTAAACGTTTGAAGGTTATCGAAAGCTTCAGATCTGCTAATAGAGATGGTAATGTTAACCGCCCTGAATGGATGGTGATGAAAATGTTGCCTGTAATTCCACCTGAATTACGCCCTCTTGTGCCGCTTGAAGGTGGTCGTTTCGCAACGTCTGACTTAAATGACTTATATAGAAGGGTTATTATCCGTAATAATCGTCTTAAACGTCTAATGGAAATCAAAGCGCCTGAAGTTATCTTGCGTAATGAAAAAAGAATGCTGCAAGAGTCGGTTGACTCTCTACTAGATAATACAAGAAGATCTAGTGCCGTTAAATCGGATGGTAATCGCCCTCTCAAATCTTTAAGTGATATGCTTAAAGGTAAACAAGGTCGTTTCCGTCTAAATCTACTCGGTAAACGTGTCGATTACTCTGGTCGTTCTGTTATCGTCGTTGGTCCTAAACTTAAATTAAGCGAATGTGGTTTGCCTAAAGCTATGGCGGCCGAATTGTTTAAACCTTTTATCATCAGAAAATTGATCGAAAGGGGTGTGGTTAAAACAGTTAAATCTGCTAAGAAAATTGTCGATAAAAAGGAACCTATCATCTGGGAAATCCTCGAAAATATCTTAAAAGGTCATCCAGTACTCCTAAATAGAGCTCCAACGCTACACAGATTGGGTATTCAAGCTTTCCAACCTAAATTAATTGAAGGTAAAGCAATTCAATTGCACCCTTTAACTTGTACTGGTTTTAACGCTGACTTTGACGGTGACCAAATGGCTGTTCACGTGCCGCTTGGTAATGCCGCTATTCTCGAAGCTCAATTGTTAATGTTGGCTCCACATAATATCCTTAACCCTGCTAATGGCTCGCCTATCACCGTTCCTTCTCAAGACATGGTGCTCGGTCTTTACTATATCACTAAAGGTAGAAAATCTACTGAAGAGAAAAAAGTAAATGGTGAAGGTATTACTTTCTATTCTCCTGAAGAGGTAATTATTGCCTATAATGAAGGTAGAGCTGCTCTGCATGCTTATATTAAATGCCGTCTTAAAGATAGAGATGAAAATGGAAATATTGTCGTTAAATTAATCGAAACTACCGTTGGTAGAGTCATATTTAATCAAGTGGTTCCTGAAAGTATGGGGTATATTAACCAATTGCTTACTAAGAAATCTCTTCGTGATATTATCTCTAATTTCGTTAAAGAAGTAGGTGTCGCTCGTACTTCTAAATTCTTAGATGATATTAAAGACCTTGGTTTCCACTTCGCTTTCAAAGGTGGTCTGTCGTTCAATTTGAACTATGTACAAATCCCTGATGCTAAAGAGAAATTAATCGAAAAAGCTAGAAAAGAAGTAGACGAAATTAAATTTAACTACGAAAATGGTTTCATCACTAATAACGAACGTTATAACCAAGTAATCGATATCTGGACTAGAATCAACTCGCAAGTTGGTGAAATCCTCCTTAAAGAACTTGCAGAAAATGATCAAGGTTTTAATCCTATCTATATGATGCTTGATTCTGGTGCAAGGGGTTCTAAAGAACAAATTCGTCAGCTCGGTGGTATGAGGGGATTAATGGCTAAACCACAGAAAAATATCGGTGGTGGTGTCGGTGAAATTATCGAAAATCCTATCCTTTCTAACTTTAAAGAAGGTCTTTCGGTTCTTGAATATTTTATCTCTACTCACGGTGCGCGTAAAGGTCTTGCCGATACAGCTCTAAAAACTGCAGATGCTGGTTACTTAACTAGAAGGCTGCATGACGTGGCGCAAGACGTTATCATTACTGAATTCGATTGTGATACGCTGAGAGGTTTATCGCTAACCGCTCTTAAAGATAATGATGATGTCGTGGAAAGCTTATACGAACGTATTCTAGGTAGAACTGGTCTTTATGATACTTATAATCCTGAAACAGGTGAACTTATCGTTAATGCTGGTGCCGAAATTACTGAAGAAGTAGCTCGTGCTATCGAAAATGCTGGTATAGAAGAAATGGAAATTCGCTCGGTGCTAACCTGCGAAACTAGAAGTGGTGTCTGCGCTAAATGCTATGGTAGAAACTTAACGAATGGTCGTATGGTCCAAATGGGTGAAGCTGTCGGTGTTATCGCTGCTCAATCTATCGGTGAACCTGGTACTCAGTTAACGCTTCGTACTTTCCACGTGGGTGGTACTGCAAGTAGTATCGCGGCTGAATCGCAAATCGTTTCTAAATACGAAGGTGCTGTTAGCTTCGATGAACTTAAAACCGTTACTATCGATAAAGTCGACGAAGGTACTGGTGAAACGATTAAGGTTGACCTTAACTTAAGCCGTAGCGCTGAAGTACGTATCCTTGATCCTAAAACCAAAAATATTCTTATCACTTTCGTCGTTCCTTATGGTTCATTCGTGTTCCTTAAAGAAGGTGCTGCTGTTAAGAAGGGTGAGGTGATTTGCTCTTGGGATCCATATAATGCCGTTATCTTATCTGATATCGCTGGTAAAATCGTCTATGAAAATATTATAGATGGTGTTACTTTCAGAGAAGAAAATGATGAAGTAACTGGTTATGGTGAAAAGGTTATTATCGAAACTAAAGATAAAACCAAAACACCTTCAATCAAAATCATGGGTAAGGATAAAACTATCCTTAAAGAAATAAGTTTACCTGTGGGCGCACACATTGCCGTTAGCGATGGTCAATCTATTTTAGCCGGTGATATCATCGCTAAAATTCCTAGATCTGCTCGTGGTACGCGTGATATCACCGGTGGTCTTCCTCGTGTAACTGAATTGTTCGAAGCTAGAAACCCTTCTAATCCTGC
>JADLHV010000114.1 GCA_020848595.1 Bacteroidia bacterium | reverse complement strand
TACGCGCTTTGGTAATTTGACCGTTTTGAGGAGCGGTAATATAATATAGTTTATTTCGGATATCATAGTTACTGTAAGCGTTCTGCAATTTAGCTACATCCGCTTCTCCTGTTGCCATATTAGACAAAGAACCAAATTGCTCGCCTTGAGCTTTCGCTATTTTATCTGTATACTCTTGAATGGTTCCATTCTTTTCTATCCGAATAGCAGTTAATTCTTGTTTGGATTGCAGAAACTTATTTTCTGCACTGATTTTTTTAGCAGTAGCATTTTGAAAAGTAACTTTTCTTCTTTCGAAGTCTAACAAAGAAATAACTCCGCTATCCAACATATTTTTGGCAGCATCAATTTGTCTTTTAGCCACTGCTACTTCAATCATGACAGCTCCTAAGTCTATACTATCACTGATTACTTTTAAGTTCTGTTGACGAAGTTTTACATCTAATTGATCTAGCTTCAAATCTCTAGCTTCTTCTAATGCATTAATTTGAGAAACAGCAGTAGCAGCTTTATTACCATATCCTTCTACCGCAATTTGTTTTGCATCAATTTGCTTTTGGGTTCTGTTAAGCAACTGGGGATCAAAATAGTCAGTTTTAACCTCCCCAATTTGCATGATGGTGTCTCCTTTCTTTACAAAATCACCTTCTTTAACGTACCATTTTACTACACTACCCGCTAAAACAGTATTTAATTCTTGTGGACGGTCTTCTTGCCGTAATGCAGTAACAGCTCCCTTTGCACGTATATTTTGGGTCCAAGGTAAAAACAATACTACAATCAATAGAATTAAAGAGGCCCAAAGCCATTTCTTTACATTGTTCCTATCTTGTATCCTATAAATATGTTGGTAAGAGCGAATAGGGCTACCCTCAATAGCATCTTCTATTACCGTACTGATAAATTTATTACTGTCCATAATTTTCATTTAAAAGTGGAGCAATAGTTGACCAATTACCTGATGCTTTAACAAAGCCTTCTTCTAGGTAAATAATCTTGTTGCAGCGAGCTGCGGTTTCAACATCATTGGTTGCAATGATAACTGTTGCGTTCTCTTCAGAAAATATATAGTCTTGAATATTATGCTTATATGTTTTCTCCAAAAAGTTAAGGGGTTCTTCTAACAATAAGAGTCTTTTCTTTCCTAATAGCGCCCTTAATAATAAAATGTCTTGTCTTATTTTACTATTCAATCGTTTTCCTGTTGGATCTAAAACGGTATCATACCCTTTTGGTAAACTCTGTACGAAAGATGTTAAACCACACCTGTTTACTAAATCTGTTACTTCCTCGTAAGTTATTTCTTCACTGCCCATGGTAATATTTTCCCATATTGTTCCATGAAAGATATCCTGTTGACTCAATAATATACCTGTTTGAGATCTTACAGAGTTTAGATTATAGTTACCCATGGGGACACCATCTAATAAAATGGAGCCAGTAAAATTGTTAAATGCACCCGTAAGTAACCTTAAGATAGTAGACTTACCCGAACCAGATTCACCCATAATACAAACTTTATCACCTGGGTCTATATTTAAGCTCAGTCCCTCTAAGGCTTTGGAGTTATTTCCGTAAGTAAATCCTACATTTTCAAATAATAAAGACACACCTTTAGTGGTATCTGACAATATTACTGTTCCATGCTTTTCAATTTCGCTCTCCGTTATTTTACTTAATTTTTCGACAGAAGTAAGCAAATCATATACTTTATCCATATTCAAAATCAACTTCTCTACAGAAGCAATAATGCTTATAATGACAATATCTGCAGCAATAAACTGACCAATATTAATTTGTTGATCAACTAATAAAATAGCCCCTACAATTAACATAGCAGCAGTAATAACTACTTTAAATAAAATAAGACTCCAGTATTGTGTAAGAAGCACTTTAAAATAACTGGTTCTTGCATCTAGGTATTTTGTTACAATTCCATCTGTTTTACGAATATTCAGTTTTGTACCCCTAGAATATTTAAATGATTTAATAACCCTTGCCATTTCTTCGAGCCATGATGCAGTGGCAAATTTCTGATCACTAGCCTCTATGCTAGCTTGAAATCCTGCAGGCAGCGTATATCGCATGATTAGGTAAACAATTAAAGTAAGTACTGCGCCAAACCCAATAAAGACGGGATGATACATCGAAAGCAAAATCAATCCAAAAAAAATCTGAATGATAGCAGCGGGTACATCTAAGAGTAGTTTTTCTACCGCTTTTTGCAAGGATACCGTATCAAAAAAACGATTGACTAGTTCAGGTAAATAATAGGCATCTAACTTCTCAATATTCATTTTGGGAAGTCTATCTGCAAACTCAAGTGAATAACGAACAAATAATTTTTGTTGAATTTTTTCGGTCACTTGTAATTGTCTAACCTGTAAGAGCCCTAAAAGTAAAACCGCTGCTACTACTAAAACAATCAATATTACTATTGAAGTAGATAAAGAACCAGCCATTACAAACCCAATAATTGTTTGAATACCCAAAGGCATGGCTAAACTTAATATTCCAGCTAGTATGGCAAATGCATAAATGGAGGAAACATCTTTTTTATCTAAACTGAGTAACTCCAAGATTTTACGGGTTGCACCCATTGGTGAAACAGCATTCTTATTTTTTTCCATCGCGGGCAAATATTACAAGTATTGTACCTAAACCAAGTTTAAGCCCAATAAGCTTTTGTGAAAGTAATCTTTTGAATATTCCTAATATCTATAAATCCATTAAAAATAGTTGTATTATAAGTCATCAAATTCATAAATCTCATCAATATGGGTACCGGCACTCATCTCATAAATCGGTTTTACCAATCCATCCTGCAAGCCATATACCCAGCCATGCAAGTCTGATGCTTGCCGCTCCCTCCAAGATTTTTGGATAATGGAAGTTTTAGCAAGATTTAAAACCTGTTCTTGAACATTTAATTCAATCATTCGGTTCAATTGTACTTCTTCATTCTTTATCGAGTCTATTTCTTCGCGATGAAACCGGTGTACGTCTTTAATATTTCTAATCCATTTGTTTATAATCCCAAAATTATGGTTGGTCAGGGCTGCTTTAACACCGCCACATCCATAATGCCCACAAACAATAATATGTTTCACTTTTAACACATGAACTGCATACTCAAGTACGCTCAACAAATTAAGATCAGTATGAACCACCATATTGGCAATATTCCGATGTACAAATATTTCTCCTGGTTGCGTTCCCGTAATCTCATTAGCAGGAACCCTACTATCACTGCATCCAATCCATAAAAATTCGGGAGACTGTACATGCACGAGTCTATTAAAATAATCTGGGTCGTCTGCTAACTTTTCTTGAGCCCAAGCCTTATTTTCTAATAATAAACTTTCGTATGAATTCATAAATAAAGATTATGGCTGTTTAAATAATAAATGGATTGGCTTATAATTCCCTTTTTTGATAGTTACAGATATACCTCTTGAAGGTGCGATGCTAATAAAATCATTAATTTCTTCAATAATATCTTTATCAATAAAATCTGCCCTAGTTGCATCAATAATTACATTTGAATGATTAGGAAAAGATTCTAAATGCTTTTTTATAATGGGCTTATTTAAAAAGGAGACATCTTTTCTTAATCGGATTAGGAAATTATTATTGTCGTTTGCAACCAATATAGCCGATCTAAAATTACTCCTCACTAAATAAAATAAACTCACCAACATCCCAACAACAATACCTGTCAACATATCAGTTAATAAAATAGCTATTACAGTTGCAACAAAGGGCATAAACTGATCCCACCCTTTGGCATAAAAAGATTT
>JADLHV010000113.1 GCA_020848595.1 Bacteroidia bacterium | reverse complement strand
TTAGCTGGAAAATTAAATTCTACTTTAGAGCCCGACTTGAGTTTGGCATTCATCATATGAACGGGTGTGAAAGTGTCAGCTGGTCCTTTAATATCTTTATAATTTCCGGCAATAATTTCAACGAAACTCAAGCCATCTTCCAATATAAATTTTCCCATAGAATCATTTTCGATAGCTTGATATTTAGGCGCCGACATTTTATCCTTCGCTGGCAAATTAATCCAAAGTTGTACCATTTGAAATTCACCACCATTTCTGCTAAATTCTTGTTCGTGGTATTCTTTGTGTAATACACCAGATGCAGCAGTCATCCATTGAACATCACCTTCGCCAATAATTCCGCTATTCCCAGAGCTATCGTGATGCGCAACTTTGCCTTTGTATGCAATTGTTACAGTTTCAAATCCCCTATGAGGATGTACACCTACACCTCTTGGATGCTCGCGTGCTGGAAAATTAATTTTTGAATTATAATCCATCATAATAAAAGGGCTCATGCGTTCCATACTCAAAGGCAAAGTACTTGGTATGAAATTATGTACACGGAAACCATCTCCAACCATATGTGGTGCTGGAGGCGGTAGTATTGATTCAATTTTTTTTATAGACATAATCGTATTGATTTAGAATTACAAAGGTACAATAGCCAAATAATTGAGTACATTAATGTAGATTAATAAATGTATATTCAACTATCTTTGTACCCCTTGTTTAAAAAATTGAATTCATATCGAGACATTGTTATCTCTATCGGTAAATTGGCATTTCCAATTACAATGGGGCAACTTGGTCTTGTATTAATGGGATTCTCGGATGTTGTAATGCTTGGTAAATATAATACTTTAGCGATGTCATCTGCTGGATTTGGCAATGCGGTATTTTTTTTATTTATGTTACTTGGTATTGGTACTATGTATGCTGTTAGTACGCTCACATCTATTGCAGATGGAGAAAATATGCCACAACAAGCTATACCCATTTTTAAATCGTCTAATTGGGTAGCTTTTTATTTAAGTATAGCCCTTATGGCTCTCAATTATTTAGTGATTGATAATATTCATATTTTTAAACAATCAGCAGAATTAAGCAGACTAGGGAAGGATTATATTAAAATCGTAAATTTATCTGTACCCGCTTTATTGTTTTTCAATAGTGGTAAACAAATTTTAGATGGATTGGGTAAGACACAAATTTCGATGTATATTACTTTTTTTGGATTGTTAATGAACGTTGGATTGAACTATTGTTTCATCTATGGTCATTTAGGTTTTAGCGAGATGGGACTGCAAGGCGCTGCATGGGCAACGGTTATCACTCGATTTGCTATGGCTATTATTCAAATGATTTGGACTTGGTGGCATCCTTTGATTCGAACCTTGAGAGTTCAGACTAATATTCAAGTACGTTCTTATGTCTTAGAGATATTAAAAGTTGGTTTACCTGTTGGATTTACTTTCTTTTTCGAAATTGCAGCCTTTAGTATTGCACTAATATTTGCAGGTCAAATTTCGGATTTGCACTCAGGTGCACATCAAATAGCTATTAACTTAGCATCTATTACTTATATGTTTGTTACAGGATTTTCTGCAGCGGGCAATATTATTGTCGGTAATCATTTTGGTGCCGCAGATGCCGCTGGTATTAGAAGGTCGGGTTTAGCTACTTTGATTTTGACTATAACTATTGAAGTGTTTTTTGCATTAATTTTTCTAGTGTTTTATAAACAATTGCCAACAATCTATACCAAAGATATTCAATTAATGGAAATGACCTATCCTCTGATATTACTAGCTGCTTTATTTCAATTAAGTGATGGTTTGCAAACCGTTGGTGCCGGTATTTTAAGAGGAATTAAAGATACAATGGCTACAGGCATAATTGCATTTGTTTCCTATTGGATTATAATGACACCTGGAGCTTATATTCTTTGTTTTCATTATAAACTTGGCTTGCCTGGTATATGGATCGCATTTGTAGTTGGTTTAAGTTTTGCGGCCGTTTTATTAATTTATAGATTTATGCGATTAACAAGTCCAGCGCGTATCAATCGTTTAATAGAAAAACAAATGAAAGAAGACCATATAACGCCTCAAACTTCTAATTAAACTTTTGCCAAAATTATAGACATCTATGGTTTTTGATTTTCAGGATTCGAGCGCATTTTAATTTATGAGTGATATGAAATATCCAATGAACTAATATTCAATTATAGAAAAGCCTAGTTGAATTAGCCGCTTTATTTGTAAATTTGCCCTTATGCGCAGCTTCCTTTTGGCACTTACTTTATTTGTATTACCATGTTCATTTGCACAATTGCGCAATCCAGCGCTTTCATTTTCTGTCGAACCTACAATTAGTAACAGAATTATGAGTTTTAAAAGTCGTTATCCAAAGACCTTTAAAGATTCAATAAATAAGGCAGATAAATACCGAGATGCCTTAAGTTTTAATCTCCATCTTTCATTTTCTACTTCAAAAAATAGTCGAATTTTCGTTGGGTTACATTTCTTAAATTTGGGATTTACCAGAATGAAATATAATTTGAAATTCAAGGATACCATCCATTCTGAAATAGGAATTGTGAACGATTTGTCTCAAACAGGTAGTAATGATGTTGAATATAATCACCGATATCAATATATTGGTTTACCCTTTATGTTTTCATCTCGATTACATATCAAAAAATTAAAAACCAGTCAGCTTCATTTTATGTTTGGAGGCTCTGTTGTTGGATTAGTCAACCATGATATTAAAGTACGATTAATAGGATTTTCGGCTTTTGGTAAAAAAGAGTATAAATTAAGTGGCGATGAAAATGAACCTATTCGATTTAATGCGAATCTGCAAATTGGATTGCGATTAGAAAATCCATTATTCGATGAACATACTTTTATTTTTGTACAACCAGATTTGTATTTGCCTATTATAAGCGCTAATAGAAGTGATATGAAAGCTCAATTATATGCCTTTGGATTACAAGTAGGCTGTATGTTTAGACTCGAAAACGATAGGATTAAATGAGACTTGTTATTCAAAGGGTAAGTAAGGCTAGTGTTGTTATTAATAACCAAGTTTATTCGGCTATT
>JADLHV010000112.1 GCA_020848595.1 Bacteroidia bacterium | reverse complement strand
TTTTTAGCAATGGCATGGATCCCGAGTATAGTGTTATTGGTAGAGTAGCTCGCAAAATTTGGGCTAAAGCTATGAAGTATAAATACAAAGCAAATAAGCGTAGCCAAATGCTTAAATATCATATTCAAACTAGTGGTCGTAGTTTACATGCTCAAGAAATTGATTTTAACGATATAAGAACTACCCTTCAAGCACTTTATGCCATCTATGACAACTGTAATAGTTTACATACCAATGCATACGACGAAGCGATTACAACTCCTACTGAAGAATCTGTTCGTCGTGCTATGGCTATTCAACTTATCATTAATAGAGAATTAGGATTAGCGAAAAATGAAAATCCAATTCAAGGTTCGTTCATTATTGAAGAATTAACAGATTTAGTGGAAGAAGCTGTTATGTCCGAATTTGACCGTATGACCGAAAGAGGTGGTGTTTTAGGTGCTATGGAAACTATGTATCAACGTAGCAAAATCCAAGAAGAAAGCTTGTATTACGAAACATTAAAACATACTGGTGAGTTTCCTATCATTGGTGTTAATACGTTTCTAAGTAGCAAAGGTTCGCCAACCGTATTACCTAAAGAAGTTATTAGAGCTACAGAAGATGAAAAGCAATATCAAATTAATATGCTTAAACTCTTACAAGAAAGACATGCCGACAATAGCCATAAACAACTCAGACATATTCAAGAAGAAGCGATAAAAAATCACAATATTTTTGAAGCGCTTATGGAAGCTTGTAAGGTATGCTCTTTAGGTCAGATTACTGCTGCTTTATTTGAAGTAGGTGGTCAATACCGAAGAAATATGTAATCTAGTTATATTTACTATTGTGATTTAGCTACTTTCCTTTTCAGGATTAGTGCTGCAATCAGGGATATTATTATTCCAACAGGCAATATTTCCAAATAGGTCATAAATATTCTATACCAAGCGTTATTCTTATAATAGATGCCATCTTCCTGCATTTTTTTGAAAGTTGTATCCATTAATTCTTGACTTGCTCCAGATGCTTTCATCTTATTAATGTACGATTCTGTATATTTTTCAAAGAAATCTGGGCAATAAAATTGAAAATAAATCATCCAAACCAGTACATAAATAGTTGATGCAATTAATGCAATAGTAACGCCAATTTTAAAGGCATTTCCAAACGAAATAACACCTTGATTATAATTGTTTCTGTATTTTATTATGGCAACAAAAATGAATGAAAATGCTAGAATCATGCTGGCAAAACCAACAATCATCCCTATATCCATTAAATCATCTGTGGCAATATATACACTAAAGATAATCCAAATGCTGCATAACAAGCCCGATAAAAGTCCATAAGTGAGTATGATTTTTTTCATAAATTAATAAAATATTCCGCAAAAATGTAGAATTATCCTTAAACGAATATCATACTTTAGTTTGAATTTTTCACGTTTTTTGAAATCCAATAGTAAATCTACGGTATGATATTCAATGACTTAGCCTTTTCTATTGCTTGTGTGCGTCGCTTAACATCCAATTTTTCAAATAATTTATAGGCATGTGTTTTTATCGTAGCAAGCGATAAATTTAACTTATCCGCTATTTCTTGATTACTCAGTCCTTTAGATATTTCTTTCAATACTTCTAATTCTCGGTCAGTTAATTTTAAATCTAAAACAGCTTCTTGACTAAAAATAAAACCTGCATTTTGTTTCACTATTACTTCTTTTTCAACAATTAATGTTTTTATTTGAGGTTTTATAAGATTTCTAGTTAACCATATTCCTAATAGTGTGAACATGATAGCCACTATTCCAATGAGCATTTCGACACTATAATTTCCAAAAAGAAAACGTGTCTCGAGCCATTTAAGTAATATTAATAAAACCGCTAATCCGACACTATATTGAATTAAAACGCGTGATGATTTTTGCATATAACTTTCAAATAATGTTTTACTAATCAGATTAAAAATTATGATTCATTTACATTTAAAACAAGATTATACATCGATTTTAATTCTTCGAGTACTTCTTGAGCTCTATTCATATTATCAACAGCCTTTACTATTAAAATAACAGTTTTAGAGCTCTGTTTTAAATCAAATCGCATTGGATTTACGGCGACATGTTGCATGATTTTCATAAAAGCTGGACTATCATATAAAGCGGCCTTTTCATTTGAAGGGAAATAAATCTTCATCAAATTTTTCTCAAGAGATATTTTTTCAAAACCCATTTGTTTACCCATCCATTTTAATCTTACAGAAGATAAAAGCACACTTACTTCTTTAGGATAGCGGCCAAACCTATCAATTAAGTGTTCGGAGAAAGAAGATAATTGTTCTTCGTTTTCAACTTTCCCTAAATCGGTATACAAACTTAATCTTTCTGGCATATTTCTAACATAATGATCTGGTATTAGCATATCTAAATCCGTATCGACTTGACAATCTCTACTACTTAAATCTTCCTTAAAATTAACGAATAAATCTGCAAATTCATCATGTTTCAATTCTCTTATTGCTTCGTCTAAAATTTTATGGTAAGTATCAAAACCAATTTCACTTATAAATCCACTTTGTTCACCACCTAACAGATTGCCAGCTCCTCTTATATCCAAATCTCGCATAGCAACATGAAAACCTCCACCTAGATCACTATATTCTTCGATCGTACTCAATCGTTTTTTAGCATCGCTGGTCAATGAATTTAGTGGAGGTGATAGAAGATAGCAATAAGCTTTTCTATTACTTCTACCCACTCTTCCACGCATTTGGTGTAAATCACTTAAACCAAACATATGTGCATTATTAATAATAATGGTATTACAATTTGGAATATCGAGTCCAGCTTCTATTATAGTGGTTGCAATAAGCACATCGTAATCACCTTCAATGAATTTTACCATTACATCTTCAAGTTCGTGGCCTTCCATTTGACCATGAGCAATGGCCACTTTTATACCTGGAATCATCAATTCTAGCATCCCTTGATACTCGTAAATATCTTTAATTCGATGATGTACAAAAAACACCTGACCACCTCGCGCTAATTCATGAGAAATTGCTTTAAAAATAACTTCCTTATTAAAAGTATGTAATTCCGTTTTAATAGGGAAACGGTTAGGTGGCGGAGTATTGATGACCGATAAATCTCTGGCGCCCATTAATGAAAAATGTAAAGTCCTTGGAATTGGTGTGGCTGTTAAAGTTAAAGTATCGACATTCACTCTAATTTCTTTGAGTTTATCTTTTACACCTACTCCAAATTTTTGTTCTTCATCAATAATTAATAAACCAAGATCTTTAAATTTCACATCCTTACCAACAATTCTGTGTGTCCCAATTAATATATCAACTTGACCATCTTTAACTTTTGCTAAGGTTTTCTTTTGTTCTGCACTTGTCTTAAAACGATTGATATAATCGACATTTACTGGAAGACCTTTTAAACGCTCTTTAAAAGTTCGATAATGTTGATGTGCTAAAATAGTTGTTGGAACTAATACTGCAACTTGTTTACTATCTGCAACGGCCTTAAAAGCTGAGCGAATTGCTACTTCTGTTTTACCAAAACCCACATCTCCGCATAAGAGCCTGTCCATAGGTTTTTCATTTTCCATGTCACGCTTTATTTCTTCTGTAGCCTTCGCTTGATCGGGTGTATCTTCATAGATAAAAGAAGCTTCTAACTCAATTTGCAAATAACTATCTTCACTGAAAGCAAATCCAGGTTGTGCTTTGCGTTTTGCATATAACTTAATCAGCTCACGGGCAATGTCTTTAACTTTTTTCTTGGTAGAAGCCTTTTGTTTTTCCCATACCCCAGAGCCTAATTTATGGACATGAGGCTCTGTACCATCTTTTCCTGTAAACTTAGAAATTTTATGTAAGGAGTTTACATTAACAAATAAAAGATCGCCATCTCTATAA
>JADLHV010000111.1 GCA_020848595.1 Bacteroidia bacterium | reverse complement strand
TTTGAATATCGCCTTCTTGCAGGATATTAAATAATGCCACTTGAATACGAGCTTGCAAATCTGGCAATTCATTGATGACAAATATGCAACGATTACTTCTTGGAATTAATCCGAAATGGATAGATTTTTCATCTGAATAACTGAGCTTCTGATTTATGGCTTTAACAGGATCTAAATCACCAATCAAGTCAGCAATAGAAACATCAGGTGTTGCTAGTTTTTCGACATAGCGCTGAGAGCGATGTAACCATTCAATTTCTGTATTATCTCCCATTTCCTGAAGAGTCTGTCTGCCATAATATGAAATAGGTTTAAACGGGTCGTCGTTGACTTCACTGCCAGATATGATAGGAATGTATTCGTCAAGTAAATTGACCATCAAGCGGGCGATTCTAGTTTTGGCTTGTCCTCTTAATCCAAGTAAGTTAATACTATGGCCTGATAAAATAGCTCTTTCTAATTCAGGAATTACAGTGTCTTCATACCCAAGTACACCCTCAAAAACTTGACTTTTTTTGCTAATATGCTCTATTAGATTTTGCCTAAGCTCTTCTTGTATAGTTTTGGGCTTATAGCCTGATTTTTTCAGTTCTCCTAAAGTTTTTATTTCGTTGTGGTGCATGTTAAAGATGTTTGCGTTTATTGTTTTCGAAGTCTTTAAATAGAAAGTCTCCTAGTCCGTTTAAATTGGTGTAAAATGCTTTCCCATTATTTGTTTCTGTAAATTCTTCTACAAAACTTTGTAAGTAGGGATCGCGGGCTATCATAAATGTTGTAATTGGAATTTTTAATCGACGACAAATAGCGGCCTCGTTTAAAGTTTTATTAACGATTTTTCTGTCAAGTCCGAAACTGTTCATGTAATACCCGTCGCCTTCTTTTAAACAACTAGGTTTGCCATCAGTTATCATGAATATTTGCTTATTTCGGTTTTTGCGTCTTCTTAAAATATCTTGAGCGAGTTGTAGTCCCGCTACCGTATTTGTGTGGTAGGGTCCAACTTGTAAATAGGGGAGCTCTTTTAATTCGATTCTTTTTGCATCATTGCCAAATGTAATAATATCTAAAGTGTCTTTTGGATAACGGGTTCTAATCAGTTCGGCAAGTGCCATAGCAACTTTTTTGGCAGGAGTAATTCTATCTTCTCCATACAAAATCATCGAGTGCGAGATATCTATCATAAGAACTGTACTCGATTGTGCTTTTAATTCTCGCTCATTTACAATCAGATCGTTTTCTCTAATGCCCATTTGGCTATCTGAGAAAAGTCCTGTTGCATTTCTAATCGAATCGGTAATTGAAATGGTATCTATGTCGTCGCCAAAATTGAATGGTCTTTGGTCGGCACTCAATTCATCTCCTATCCCTGTGATATTGGAAGAATGGTCGCCTTTATTGGATTTTTTAATTTTACCGAATATTTCGTTTAATGCACCTTGTCGGATGCTTTGCTCCATTTTTCCGCTAATTTGTATGGTGCCTTCAACTGGATTTTCATCTAAAAAGCCTTTTTCTTTTAAGTCTTTAATAAAATCTCCTATGCCGTAATTGCTATTGGATAGTTTGTATTCACGGTCAATTTCGGTCATCCATTCTAATGCTTCTGGCAAATCACCCGATGTGTGGGTGATGATTTCCCGAAACAATTTGAAGAATCTTTCGAATGGTGGTTCTTCCGAATTCCCTGAATATTTGCTGAAACTATGCCAACGCATGATAATAATAACAATTGTAAGTGCACAATGTTCGTTAAATATTTAATAAAAAGAAAATAGATTACCTCTATGGGTAAATTGTTTTCCACTCAATGAGATGGACATTGCCTTTATGATTAAATTAATTGTATAATTTACAAAGTGATTCGGTAGAATTTATTGCAAAGTTGAAACATGTTTCATCATATAAAATAGTTCCTGACCCATTTCTATGATTTTGTCATCATAAGCTTTTGCCTCGTTTGTTGAATCATCGTACTGTTTAGGGTCGGTATACGGTAAGCTGATACGTTTAGATGCACCGCTAACAAATGGACAATTCTGGTCGGCATGATCGCAAACCATTATAGCTATGAAATTAGAAGATGGGTTGTATGCATCATTGTATAAGCGAGATTGCATGTGGTTGATGCCATTATCACCCCAGCTAATTGAGTACTCTGGATTAATGACTTGATCGTTTTTTTGAACATTAAATCCGCACCGAATTAAAGCATTCACCATTCTTATATTAAATTCAGAAACTTCGGTGCCGCCAGAATAGGCAGAAATACTTTTGATGTTATAATAGTCTGCTGCCAGTTGTATCAATACTTGTCCTAATTGACTTCTTCTTGAATTGTGGGTACAAATTACCGTGACAGAACAAGCCTGTTGGTGTTCTAAATTTTGTTGAATGGTTTGGGCCAAATTTTCTAAAACAGAAAGACGGTCCTTCTCAATTTTTGAAAAATCGAGCAACTTAGATTCAATTAAGGTTTGAATGGATTGGTTTAGCATTGTAGTATTTTCTTTTAAAATAGAGCGCTAATTTTACAAGTGAGATTAATGCTGGAACTTCAACGAGAGGTCCAATAACACCAGCAAAAGCTTCACCGCTATTAATCCCAAAGATGCCAATACTAACCGCAATGGCTAATTCGAAATTATTTCCTGAAGCTGTAAATGAAATTGCAGCAGCATCCTCATACGGTGTCTTTGTCTTCATTAAAAAGATAAAAGTGCCTATGAATATTGTTGCAAAAAAGATAATTAAGGGAATCGAAATTCTGAGCACATCTAAGGGTAAACGAATAATCGAATCACCTTTCATACTAAACATTAAAACAATTGTACCTAATAAAGCAATAAGAGTAATTGGAGATATTTTTGGAATAAAGGTTCTTTCATACCAAGATTCACCTTTAAGTGCAACGAGACTATATCGGGTAATTATGCCAAGTAAAAAAGGAATGCCTAGGTAAATGCCAACTGTTACAGCGATTTGAGTTATAGAAATAGAAACTGCAATTGATTCAAGGCCTAAGAATTTAGGTAAAGCATATAAATAGAAGTATGCCATAGAGCTAAAGAATAAAACTTGAATAATGCTATTAATTCCAACTAGACCCGCAACATACTCGCGATTACCTTGAGCTAATTCATTCCATACTATTACCATGGCAATACATGGTGCTACACCGACAATGATTAAACCAGTCCTATATTCAGGCTTATCGGCTAAGAAGATATTGGCGAGAATAAACATAAAAAGCGGCCCAATTATCCAAGTTATGAACAAGGCTATTGAGAGACGTTTTTTGTTTTTGAATAAGCTAGGTATTTTTTCTAGTTTGACTTTAGCAAGAGGAGGATACATCATTAATATAAGTCCAATTGCTATTGGAATATTAGTGGTTCCATTAGAAATTTGACTAAGCACTATCGGGAATTGAGGTAGCCAATAACCAATAAAAATACCTAAGCCCATGGCTATAAAAATCCAAATACTTAAGTATCGATCCAGAAGTTTTAATCTTTTATTCATATTAACAACAGCCTCCTCCTGGCGTGCAACAAGAATTTGAGTCAGTGCCTAATTCCGATAATTGAAGTTTTTTCTTAGCTCGAGGTTCCGGAATTCCACATTTGTCTTTAGCTAAGCAATCTGTGTATTTAGCAACAAGTTGAAAGGCATTATTTTTATAAATTAAGTCATATCTACCAATGGTTTCAGTTTGATATTCGACTTCAATTTCAAGGTCATCATGGCCAATTATAGGCAAAGAAAGTTCGATAATGCCGAGCATACCAGAAGGAGAGAGTCTGTGTTCAATATCATTTGCTACCCAAATTTGAAAGCAAGCAAAAGATTGTTGATGAATATCCTTACCACAATCAATAGAGTGGCGATTTATCAAGCCCAATTCAGTGATATGGAAATGAGCAGGGATAGGGAGTCCATTAATATCAAGGAAGTTGAGTTCTTGAGATTGAGAAAGGAGATTTTTGAGTTCAGAGATCTTCATAAAATTATTATTTGTAAGTTATAAATTAGCAATCACAGGAGATTTGGTGATTTTTAACAGATTGTAAGAATTCAGAGAGCAGTTTAATTTTTTCGTTATTAATGCAATAGCAAAGCGTTTTACCTTCAATAGTGCCTTGAATGATACCGGCTGTTTTAAGTTCTTTAAGATGTTGTGAGATGGTAGCTTGAGCGAGCGGAAGAATATCGACGATATCATTACAGATACAATTTTTTTTGGTGAGGAGGATTTCGATAATAGCGACGCGAGCTGGGTGTCCAATAGCTTTGGCGATAGAGGCGATATCATTTTGGTAGAGCGAGAATTGGTGTGATTTAGTCAGTCCCATATTTACAGATTGCAATATTACGATATGATGTTGAATTTTCCAAAATAGTTTTTGGTTTGTTTTTTACTTGATTGTCGTTCCTTTTTCTAAAATGTTTAATGTCGAAAAAATTTATGTCGATTTTCTGTCGTAATTCGGATTTCAAACTTTCATAAATAGGCTTATTTTTGCGGCATGTTTAGAAGCCATAATTGTGGAGAGCTCCGAATGGAACATGTCGGGGAAATTGTTACACTGTCTGGTTGGGTCGCCCGTCGTCGAGATTTTGGAGGCTTAACGTTTGTGGATTTAAGAGATCGATATGGTATCACTCAGCTCAGCTTTAATGAAGAATATGATAAAGCTTTAATGGACCTAGCCCGTACATTAGGAAGAGAGTTTGTCATTCAAGCGAAAGGTGTTGTAACTGAGAGAAGTAATAAAAATGATAAAATTCAAACCGGTCATATTGAAATTGTAGTTAAAGAGCTTAGTATACTTAATGCAGCAATTACTCCGCCTTTTACAATCGAAGATGAAACAGACGGTGGTGATGATATTCGAATGCAATACCGATATTTGGATTTGCGTCGTGACCCAGTTAGGAAGAATCTAATGTTGCGTCATCAAGTAGCAAAACATGTGCGTCAATATTTAGATAATCTTGAATTTATTGAAGTTGAAACGCCTGTTTTGATTAAATCAACACCTGAAGGAGCGCGCGATTTTGTTGTGCCTAGTCGTATGAATCAAGGTCAATTTTAAGCTCTACCTCAAAGTCCGCAAACCTTTAAGCAATTACTTATGGTAAGTGGATTCGATCGATATTATCAAATAGTAAAATGTTTTCGTGATGAAGATTTAAGAGCAGATAGACAACCCGAATTCACACAAATAGATTGTGAAATGAGCTTTGTTGAACAAGAAGATATTTTAAATCTCTTTGAAGGCATGACGCGTCATTTGTTCAAAGAGGTTAAAGGAATTGATATCGGTGAACTACCTCGCATGAGCTTTGATGAAGCAATGTCAAGATATGGAAATGATAAACCTGATATTCGCTTTGGAATGGAGTTTAAATATTTGACGGATTTAGCGCAAGGAAAGGGATTTCAAGTTTTTGATAGTGCTGAGTGTGTTGTTGCTATATGTGCGGATAATTGCGCTAATTATACTCGTAAACAAATTGATGAATTAACCGAATGGGTTAAGCGTCCTCAAATTGGCGCAAAAGGATTGATTTATGTTTATTGTAATGCAGATGGTTCTTTTAAATCTTCGGTAGATAAGTTTTATTCGAGTGATGATTTAAAATCATGGGCAGAATATTGTGGTGCTAAACCAGGCGATTTATTATTACTCCTAAGTGGAAGTACAATCCAAGTTAGAAAGCAAATGAGTGAGCTCCGACTTGAAATGGGGCAGCGATTGGGATACCGTGATAAGAATGTATTTAAAGCGCTTTGGGTATTAGATTTTCCTCTTGTAGAATTTGATTCTGATTCTAATAGATGGCATGCTATGCATCATCCTTTTACAAGTCCTAAACCTGAAGATATTTCTAAGTTAGAAACTGATCCTGGTTCTATCAGAGCAAATGCTTACGATATGGTTATTAATGGAGTGGAAGTGGGAGGTGGTTCTATCCGTATTCATGATAAAGATTTGCAAGGGAAAATGTTCAAATTGTTAGGCTTTAGTGAGGATGAAGCGCGCTATCAATTTGGTTTTTTGATGAACGCATTTGAATATGGAGCGCCTCCGCATGGTGGCATTGCTTACGGATTCGATCGTTTGTGTTCTTTGTTTGGTGGGGCAGATGGTATCAGAGACTTTATTGCTTTCCCTAAAAACAATCAAGGTCGAGATACCATGATTGATGCTCCTTCGACTATCGATAAGAAGCAATTAGACGAATTGAATATTCGAGTTAATCAGTAGTGTCTTAGATTCAAAGCGGTTAACTCATTGTGCTATACTTTTAAAGAGTGCACTATTTAGGTGTGATTTTTTTTCTTTATCTTTAGAATTCAACTACTAAAAACTCTAATAAGATTGCAAAATCTAGGCGCATAATTACTCAAATATTATGCTTGACCGCTACGACTCGATTCTTTAAAATCAAACACTACACACGTTTGTACCGGGCCCCATTTCAGAAAGCTGTTGTAAATAATAATTACCCAGAATTAGCAATAAAAACTCTATTCTGTTCATAGCTCCAAAACATCTATTTACGATAACATACAATTCAAGCACTGAAACAAGAATCTTAAGAATCAAGCAGTAAACATGTTTGTACCGGGCGCCATTGCAGACTGCTGTTGTCGGCGGTTTGAGAAAAACAGGGGTACCCAATGTAACAGCTCAAAAGGGAATCTTTGAGCTCGTTACAATTGGGTCTGTTTTTCCAAACAGACGGCAAAAGGGCGGCTGGTAATTTTCAAACACTAATCATAAAAAAATGAGCAGAATTAAAAATTACCAACCCGCCCTGTAAAGCAGGCTGATGGCGCTTACTTTTCTTTACTCGCAAGCTCGTGAGACCGCT
>JADLHV010000110.1 GCA_020848595.1 Bacteroidia bacterium | reverse complement strand
CAGCTTGGATAATCCATCCAAGGGCTTTCGAATTGAAATAGTCTGTCTTTCTCATGATATCTTGTGTAGTTTGTGTGTAAAAAATCTGCTAAGTAATTAATATACATACTATTATCTCTTAGGTAAATACCTAGTGAGTAGAAATGCCTATATGGATTACTTTGCATATACTCAAGATGGGGAAACTATTCTTATTCGCAAAGAATTTTTATAACTTATGACTCAATTTGCTGTTTTTCAACAGTATATTTTTACTTTCTTGGATTCAAATCTGTCATTTTTTTAATGTATAAAAACAAAAATCAGCTATCATGCTATACTAATGTACTTCATGAAGCTGATTTTAAAATAGTTTATTTTAATTTAAGCTATTAGTTAAATTAACTATTGGATTTCTAAGGCAAATTTTATGGCTGCATCTGTTTCACCTAAATCCTTATTCCCGGTTTTTATCCCTGGTTGGTGTTTCAATACAATTTCAATGCTGCCTGTGCTTGTATTGCCCGTGCGCCATCTCGAATTTAATCCTAATGGTAACGATTGATTGTCATTATCTAATATTTGTACATTTAAATTAGTCCCTAGTATATCAAAATAGACTAAATGGTCGTCGGCTTCATCTTTAATGTCATTAGAAATAGTGTCAGCAATAGCTTTGCTTTCGTCGAGGTAAAGCAATTCGCATAGATACGTTTTATTATTGTCTAATTTAATGGTATCAAATTGTGTAGGAGCGTTGCCGCCTTCTCCATCACTGTCTCTAAATGTAAAACGGCGAATGCTACCATCTGCAGAATCGGTCAATATGACTTGTAAAGTGGTAATTAATTCTGTTTCATTAACGGGATTGTTTTTAGGTGTTACTTTTTCATCTTTGCAAGAGAAAATTGAAATTAGTGCTAATAAGCAAAGGGTTTGAATAGATTTGTTAATCATGATTTTATTTGTTATTTTTTTAAGTTTGTTGTAATTGGGATATTTAAGCGTACAGCAATATTTCGACCTTGAGCGTCGGCGTAGTACCTAAATCGGTTTAAGTAATCACGATATTGTTGATTAAATAAATTGTTGACTTGTATTGCCCATTTGAATGTTTGTTGTTTGATTTTGAATTCGTTTTTTATTTCAGCATTAATCAAAATATAGGCGTCGGGTGGGGGTAAATAATCCGATTGCTGAACATAACGCCATTGCTTAAATGTATAATCGCCACCTATTGATGCAGTCCAATTGCCTTTTTCGTAAAATAATGATAAGGACATTTGGTAAGGTGGCATTTGATTTAAATACTCTGATTTGCTTAGATTGACACCATTTAATAAAGCACCTTTATACTTTAATTTAAATTGACGGTTAATGTCATACTTCAACAGATAATTAAATCCATAAATCAGCGCATCTTGTTGGGTATAATAAAAGCTTGGGAAGGCACCTCTTATTGTCAATATTGGTTCATTTCCCGGTATAAGATTAATGAATCCTTGGATGTGTTTAATTAAAAATTCGTATTCGAAATGCAGTCTTTTGTATTGGTGTAAATGTTCTATTGTAGCAGCATAAGAACGTTCTTGATGCATGTTAGGGTCGCCTATTTCTATAGCAGCAATACCTTGGTGTAATCCATTAGAGTACAGTTCGTTGGCAGAAGGAGGACGCCAAGTACTTGAAATGCTGGCACTTATTTTACCGAGTCGAAGGGTATTTATGGTTTCTTTTAGTACAAATGAAAATCCATTATAGTTGTTGTTTTGTATAGAGAGATTGTTATTATTCCAAAGGTAATATTCAAACCCTCTTTGGTCATGTCTCAATGAAGCTTCAAATTCATTATGGTGGTGTTTCTTTTCAAGAATAAAGTATTCACTTAAACCGATTTGATAAAAACCTGGAATAAAGAATCTGCCAGTATAGGCATTACTCTGGTATAAGCCTTGAATTCCAGCTTGAATATTGAATCCCAATACATCTAAACTATTCCATGTAAAATCGCCCATACTTGTACTTATCCAATAGTCGAATGCAGGTCCTGTGTGGGCATTGGATGACCTCAGAACATCGTATTCTTCTCTATGATTTTGCTGATAGGAGAGTGTTAATTCAAAAGAGTTGAGCGCATTTTTATACCAATTGGATTTCGATTTCAGTAATTGATGTCTCACTTTCTGATAAGGTCGATCAATTTGATAGCTAAATTCGTCCTTAGAAAGTGGACGCTTGCTCGACATAGCAATTTGTAAATCGCTTAGATTCCCAATTTGAGAACCAGTAAATAGGCCTATTTGACTATTAAAGTCACTATAGAATACTTCAGTTCTGAGCTTATTTTTACTATAACCTAAATTTAAGGAATAGTTGTTCTCGAGCATGCCTGTATTATAGAGATAGTAATCGGGAGCATTTGTATTTCCTGAGCGTTTGGTAGTGCCTTGCATTCGTAAATAGAGTGGAAATTTGTCGCTCACTTTATAACTTAATATTCCAGATAGAATACCACCTCTGCCATTACTAAATCCAGATAGATTTATGTCACCACTTAATCGTTTACTTTTTTCTTTGAAAAGAGAAGGCGGATTAACCATGAGTATACCACCTATTCCATCTCCACCATACCGTAAACTATTGGCCCCTTTTAGTAATTGTATATCGGAGGCTAAAAAAGGGTCGCTTTCAGGCGCGTGTTCCATACCCCAATTTTGACCTTCTTGTCTAATGCCATTGTTAATGATAATGACTCGATTAGAATGCAGTCCATTGACAATGGGCTTCGAAATACTAGAGCCAGTTTTTAGCAAATTGACACCACCTAATTCTTTAAAGACATCGCCTAAGCCGTTGATTCTATTTGATTCTAAGGCAGATTTATTGACTTTATCTAAATTGTCATCTTGTTTTTTAATAGTAATCTTCGCACCAGAAAATGTCTTTTCGATGTGATGGATAAAGATAGTTAATTGAGTATCTTTAGTGATTAACAGTGTTAAATGCACATGTTCGCAATTGAGGTGACTGATATGTAATTCAATGACACCTGGGCAGACATTATGCAATTCAAAATTGCCTTGTTCGTTGCTAATGGTATGCAAATTATTATTGCCAACCACAGCGATATTTGTTTGTTCTATAGGGCTATTATCAAGGCTATCCAACACGATACCACGAATAGTAAAATGGCATGAGTCAGATTGCGCTTTCAGCCCAGCCCCTAATACAAAAAGTATTAAGAGCATTGCTGCTTTTTTCAATTTGATTTGTAATGTTTTGTGCGCAGTTAGCGCAAATTAAAACTTGAGAATTGGGTCCAGAAATTAGATAATAACAGGGGGACCTTTATTCGCTGCTGAATCAATTTCAATACAAATGATTGAAAGAGATTCGATAGGTTTTGGAATCGAGTATTCGGGTTGAGAAAACTGAACAATTAATAAATCAGTTCCAGTATAAGGATGTTGTTTAGCTTCACAGACAAGGCATCTATCATGACTTAATTCGAAGCTAGGACTGTCATGATGGTGATTGAGGTTATTACAATCATGAAATATTTGTAATCCAATATTAAAAAATAATAATGGAATAAGCACAAGTGCCAGATGCTTATATCTGACTTTTGAAATCACTTAGCTATTAGTCATGTTATTGGCGATTTCACGGATTTCATCGCGATTGTATTTGTTTTCACTTTTTGCATATAGTGAAACAAGGTAGCTAAGATTTTCTTCAACTTCTTCACTGTCTTCTAGCGTTTGAAATTCCCAACCATTATTATTTTCTAAGTGCTCATATACTAAGCGCAAAGATCTTGTAATAAGCGGGTCTTCTTCAGACTTGGCCATATCTCTTAATTCCTTGAACATTGGAATTAAGGTTTCTGCATTGACACTATTCTTTTCAATTTCCTTGAGGATTTTATCAATCAGTTCGTTCGCTTTTTGGTTTTTCATATTACGCGGTGCAAATTAACGCAAATTTTCGCTTTCAAAAAAGGTGAAAATGGAGCAAAAAAAAACCATGCATCGATAATGCATGGTTTTTTGTAGATTATTTTTTAATTGAATTAACGTACAATTAATTTACCGTTGGTGCTTAGTTTACCATTTTTAATGTTGACATTGTAAATACCAGCATCAAAATTAGAAATATTAACAACTACACCTGCAGCCATATTAACAGTTTCGGTGTAAACGATTCTACCTGTCATATCAGTGATTGTTAATTCACTACCAGCAGAAGCATCAATTAAACCAGTGTTAATAGTTACTTCTTCTCTTGCAGGGTTTGGATAGATAGATAAGTTGTTGACGAATACCATATCTAAACTAACGCCCCAACCATATTGATTTGTCCAAACTAAGTTTGTAGTTAATGAATTATTTGTAGTTGAAGTTTCATTAAAAACACCTTTAGCTGAATTGTTTAAGATCAATGATTGTGCTATGCAAGATACATTTTTTGAGAATGGTAAAGTGAAAGTAGTAGATAAGCTACCAGACAAATGCATAGTATCGCCAGGACCTAAATTTCTAGTAATGGTTCTGATGATAAATTGAGAGAAGTTAGGATAGCCAAGAATTCCTTGGTTACCTTCTGCTATAATTAAACGAAATAATAAAGTATCAGTTGTAAATACAGAATCAGTTCCATTATTCTTAAGTGCTACGTCATAAAGAAAGCTAGTTCCGCCTGAAGTAGATGCCATAGCTGTCGGTGCTAAAAT
>JADLHV010000109.1 GCA_020848595.1 Bacteroidia bacterium | reverse complement strand
TGTAATCATATCTAAAGAATATATTTCAAAAACTTCATTTTCGATTTTATGCATTTCATTTAACGCGTGTTTTAAATCCTCTTTGCTAGATTTAAGAACATCTTCAAGAAATATTTCATATTTTTTGAGCAATGAAAACTTTTCTTTATTATTCATTAATTCATTATTAAGGATGAGCTCAATTACTCGATTTCCACATTCGTATAGATCGTAATATCGCCCATCATCATAGTAGGGAAAATATTTAACAGAGAATTCTCTATATCTATTAGATTGTTCATCATCAATATTGTAGAGATAAAAATCTTCAGGGAAAGTAAGTAACTCATATTTTTCCTCAATTAAATCTATTGGAAGATGTCTAATTTCAATAGTTCCTTTCAGTTCCTCAATCTCCTCCTTAGTACAATCTTCACTTTCTAGTTCGTCGTAATTCATAAATTAAACTTATTAATCGCCTCCTGTAGCGATTTTTCATTGTGTTTCGTGTATCGTTTCATGGTATCTAATTTTTTATGCCCAACAAGCTGCATAACTAATGTCGGTGCAATGCCAATTTCAAGGGCATTGGTAACAAATGATCTTCGGGCGGTATGTGTACTTACAAGTTCTCTTTTCTGATACTGGAATTCATATCGTTTTACACCTTTGAACTTTACTACGGTTATTTTGTCTGTCCATTCTAATAGGGTGCATATTTCCTTTATAAATGAATTCATCCTCTGATTCGAAATTTTCGGCAAATCAACACATTTTTTATCAGGGTCGTAGTATTTTTTCAGAATAGATTTTGCCTTGTCATTCAATGGGAGCTTCAGGAAGTCTTTTGTTTTAATGACAGGAACAAGAATAAATTCGCTGTCAGGATTCTCATGCTTGAGATTCTGAGCATCACTGAATCGAAGTCCTGTATAGGCTTCAAACAGAAATAAGTCACGCACTTTGTCAAGCTTTGTGCCAAGTTCGATTGTGCTCATTTGATTTAGTTCATCAATTGTCAGAGCAAAGATTTCCGGTTCATCTTTAAATGCTTTGAAGAATTTTTTACTGTATTCGAGGTTGGTATTAATGCCTCTCTCGGTCATGTCATTTAGGAAAGTCTTGATGTTTTTAATGTGTCTTCCTGCATTGGCATTGAAATTTCCTTTGTCATTGAACAGGAATTTTGTGAATTTCTCATAAAACTCCCGATTAATTGTTTCAAAGGTAATAGGGTAGAGTTTTTTCTTAGAAAACTCCAGCAAATGGTTAAATGTTGTCTGATGGCTGTTCATAGTGCCTTCAGTCTTTGTTAGTTTTGAACTTTCCAGCCATTCCTCCAAATAGAACATGAAGTCTTTCTGAATGATTACTTTTTCAGTCGGATTAAGGCGTTCATCCACCATTTCTTTAGTGAATGGTTTTTTGTCTCTCACACATTCGAGAAACACATTCTCGATTTCAGTCCTTTGGTTTTTTAGAATTTGATTGTATTCCTGGGCGTTTTCTGCCGATTTTTTCAGTACTTGCGATTCGAAATTCCAGTCTTTAACCGGAATGGTAAGACCAGAAGTAATTTTGTAACGCTTGTTACTGATGGAGAAGGAATGAAAGATGATTGATTTTTTGTTTTTGTCGCTTGTTTTTAGATATCTTTTAATTTCCATTGTGTAAAATTGGGGGACATATTGGGGGAAGGTTTTGGGTTATTTGGTCGTTATTGAAGTTTTTAGTTGAATTTAACATTGTTTTATAAGTTGCTTGCTATCAAAAGCTTTCAGCAAACATTCGGCAAACTTAAGACAATTTTGGCATTGTTTTTAACCGTCCCTTCGGGACTATCTCATCCCTCACTCCACACTTATCGTCCTATAATAATCCTCTATCAACCAAAGCGATATTTCGGAGGGTTCGAATTGTGTGAAGTTTTGCCTGGGTATTTCTAATTCTACTTTTGCCGAACCGTAGAAGTTTTTGTAGGTGAAATGTATAATGTGACCTGTCTTGCTGTCAAAGAATGCACTGTTGAAATGGGTGATAAATATTGGGGCGTTATAAGATGAGTCGTAGCCAATTGTTGGGTCATTGGGATCTGTACTTATAAATACTGGAACATTAGTGTAAAATGTATTGCCTACTTCTGTTAAGGGTATTCGGCGTTTGTTGAGTATGTCTTGTACCCAAAAGTTGTCCGGATTCATTGGCGCTATATGCATACTTAGGGCCATCATGAAACAATAATTGGTAACCGTTGTGCGTGTGATCCTTCTTGTTAAGATCGAATCTACTTTTACAAATGATAGGCGCTCGTAAAGGTTATAAAAGTAGGGTTCTTCTATTTCTTCATCTATCACAAAATTGCTAGAACTGTTTGAACCAAAATTGTATAGTAAACTTAAAAATCTGTAATCGTTTTCTGTTAATTTTAATTTGAGTTCTTTCTCGCTTAACCATACTAATGGTATCAAATTCGCCTTGATGCCCATAAATTCAGGCTGGAATATTAATGCCATGGCCTTCATTTCTGTGGTCTCTTTTATGTCATTAAATTTGCCTAAATAGGATTTTAAAAACCAAATGCCTTTTAGGTCACTTGGACTAAATTCGCGCACTTTGCCTTTATTATCAGCATAATTGCTCCGTGATTTTAGCTCACTTAAGGTATAGGTAGATTGTATGGAGTCGGTCTTGTATAATGTAAATTCGCCTTTGAGTATTTTTTCATAAATAAGCTTTTGTATATTTTCACTCCTTTGCTTTAAATAGGTCTCAAATTGATTTGAATTCGGATAGTCAATATTTTTTTGCGCTGTAACCGATAGGGTAGAAATTAATGCGAAAAGGAAAATGCAATGTTTTGTTATTAGTCTTTTCATATTTCAATATTATACATTTGTATTCAAAATTCAAATGATAAATTCAAAACCTGTTTTGGTAAAGCCATTTTGTGAATCTTATTTAATTTGAATATATTGCCTTTGTTTAATTCTATAAACTATATAAAATCTAAATGAAAAACCTTCAATTTCTATTTGTTGGCTTCTTTTTGGGGTCTTTACATTTATCTGCTCAAGATTTTAACTTCAATCAGTATCAATACCGTTTTCAGAAATTTAAAGGATTAAGTACGTATTATGATTTAAGTGGAAATGGGAATCTATTTAAAGATAAAAGTACAGATATTTCACCATATTCTCCAACTACGACATTAAAATATAGTAAGCCTAATTTTAGTTCTATAGGGAATTTTCAATTATCGTATTTTCAAAATATCAATACTCAAAAATTACAGCAACTATTAACTTTTGATGCGAATTTTAATTATAATTTTTTACTTCAAAATCAAAGTCGCTACTACAATAATGGGAATTCAGTTGAACAACTACATCAAAACTATAGAAGTACCAATATTCAAGGAATCGTAAATGTTAATTTAATTAATAGGGACTATTCTCCTTCTAATTCGTTTAAATTATATGGCGTAACTGCTCAATCTCAATGGAACAATATGCCGGTAAAAAGCAAATTTGAAGATACTGTTGGCCAATGGGATTTGTATTCTAGAAATGCTTCTTTTCTTTTTAATACGTTAAATCTAAATATTGGTGCTGGTAAAGGTCGATTGGAATATGTATCGGATCCTATCATGACGCAATTTCTTATCTTAGATTTAAAGAAAAACGCTGGAATAGGAGAGGTTAGCGCTGCTCAATTAGAAAATATAGCTAAAGGTATCACAAGAATAAGAAATACCCGTTTTATAGATTTTCGTTTTAAGCTCATCGACCAATTAGAAATGCTCGATAGTGTATTAAAAACCAATGGTGTGGAAAGCTTAAATTCAAGTAGGTATTTTACAACTTTATATGATAATTGGTTATATGCAACGAGGTTTCAACGCTATTCGGGCCGTCGTTGGACCTATTATGTTGACGAATCTATTAATGTAAATAGAGATAAAAACTTAATTGAAACTCCAGGAAATTCTGGAATGTTTTCTAAAAATGATTTTTTAAGATTGAAAAATGGATTAGTTGTAGAATATTCTAAATCAACTCAAAAAAGTTTGAAAGTTCAAGTAGCTTGGGATTTTAAAGCATCTGCTTATTATTTAATAGAAAATTTAATTTCTCGTTCTGTTTATTCTACTACTAGTAATACGCCTCAAACCAATGACAGTGAAACTAAAAGTCAAATTTTACAAGCCAATCTCCAAGCCAATTATAGTTTTTTATTCCAACCTAATACGCGTACTTTTTTTCAATTCTTTTCTGGTGTAAGTGTCAATGCTCAAAATATGTTTAAACAAGAGAATACTAGTTTTATAGATCCAAAAGCAAAAGAAATAACAGGGTTTTTAAATGTTGGTGCAAATTATTTTAAATTTATGAATGCTAGATGGTTTTATAGCATTGGTGCTACTTATAGTTCTTTTGTAGGTCAACGTCAATCTAATTATGTGCTTAATTCTGTCAATTTAGATAGAAATACAACACAATATAATTCTTTAAATCTAGGGATTGGATTTACCGCTCGTTTAAGCTACGCTTTATTTTAAGCTTTGTTTTTTTTATTTCTATTTATTTAGCTATTCGATTGGAGTCAAATATTTCAATACCTAGTAGGGTTGAATTATTAAATTGACAGTGTTAATATTTTTAAATTACTTTGTGCTTATTTTTAAAAATGAATTTACAATATGTATTCGAATTATGTGGTACGGCTTTGTTTGCCTCTACTGGGGCAATTCAAGCGAATAATAAAAGTAATTCGGATTGGTTTGGAGTAACGTTCCTTGGATTTATTACTGCTATCGGTGGAGGTTCGGTGAGGGATATTCTTTTAGGTGCTTATCCGCTTTCTTGGATTGGAGATGTCAATGTATTAATTGCCGTTTTTATAGGTGTTGTTTTATCTGCTCTATTGTATAATATATTCCAAAAGTTCAAGAAGAATATTTTTATCCTAGAAACTTTTGCAATCGCTATGTTTACAATAATTGGTACGCAAAAGGCTTTGCAATTTGGCGTTAATCCTTTAGTGGCTTCTGTTTTAGGGATGTTCTCGGCTGTTATGGGCGGTGTGTTGAGAGATACCTTAACGAATGAGGTGCCTGTCTTATTTAGAAAGGAAATTTATGCCACAGCCTGCATAGCCGGAGCTTTATTATATGTTTGTTTAGATTATTTTCAAATTAATCTTCGCCTTAATCTAATTCTATCTGCTCTAACAATTGTAGCGATTAGATTTGTTTCGGTTAAATACCATTTGAGTGTACCTCGATTTAGATCTTAATTTTAACGCAAAACTGTTAAAGTACCTTTAAAGCGATAGGTTTTGCCATCTATAAACGTAAATTCAATATAATACGTATAGGTGTCTTGCATCACAAACTCGTTCTGATAGCGACCATCCCATGCTATGTCTTTATTGTCTGTGTAAAATATTTCTTCTCCCCAACGATTGTAAATATGCATCTCGTAAGACTTAGTTGCTCCTATTCCAATTGGTTTAAATTGATCGTTCAATAAGTCATTGTTTAAAGTGATTGCATTTGGAATATAAACATTGAAATTGTTAGGGTAAACATATTGATAATTGATACTGCTATCGATACAACCATATTGATTAGTTACTATCAATTTTGTTTCTCCTTTAAAGAGATCTTGTATGATAAAACTAGGTGTGTCTAAATTGGAGGTTTCTCCATTTGGAAATAGCCATAAATAGTTAGGATAACTTAAACTGAATGGAATAAATTTAAGTCGCACTTGATTGATACCATAATCTTGAACATCAAAATTAAATGTAGCATCAGGCAATGGATTAATTATAACAGCTCCAACTGCACTTGCTTCATTTTTGCAATTGTTAATATCACTTACCTTAAGTGTTAAGTTGTATGAGCCTATTGATGCATACAAATGGTTTAAGTTTTGTAAGGATGAAGAATCTCCATCTCCTAGTTGCCATTTCCAAGTTTTAATATTAGAACCTATGCCCTTAATAGCTGCAAGCTCTCCGAAACATACTGTATCTCCAATGATGGAAATTGAAGGATTGTCTAGAACCGTTAAATAGGCTGTTGCCGTATCAATACATTGTTCATCGGTTACAATAAAGAGTTGGGCTTTGTATCGACCAGCTTGACCAAATTGGAAACTACCGGTATTGGCATTGTTAATAATCAAGGTGTCGTTGATTATATAAGTCCATTGATTAATATTGGCAACCGTAGTATCACTCAATTGAAATCCTTGTTGATCCAAACATTGTGTATCGTTATTGATTTTAAATCCAGCTTTCAATATTGGTAATACTGTAAAGTTTATTGTATTACTATCGTTACAACCTGCAGCATTCATGCCCACTACGGTTACATTGTGTTGTCCACTGGTATTGATTTCTAAAACTAAACTGTCTTTTACTCCTGTTGAAACAACTTGGTTGTCTACTTTCCATTTGCGAGTTTCATTAGGACCTATTACTGTTTTAAATATAAATCTATTAGAATCTTGGCACTGTATATCATCGTTTATACTAATTGGACTTTTAACTTGAGACTCAATGCGTATATTTTTTATTACGGTGTCTTTGCAGTTTTCATTGTCTTCTACAATCAAGGATATTTTAATATTCCCTGTATCTATTGCTACATAATTTGGAGGGGTATAATTGGTGTCTCTAATCGAAGAACTGCTGCTTTCATAGAACCATTCACTTGACTTATACGGTTGATTAAACGTACTGTTATTAGTGAAAATAAATTGATTGCCGTTTAAGCATTGGGTATCTTTATTGGAAATAAATTGTGCCGAAGGTGGAGCGGTAACCATAACATTTCTTTCAGTAATATCTACACATGATGCATAATTGTTGCTGACTTCTAACTTAATTTTATGGATACCAATGGTATTGAAATGTAATGAATCGAGCACTTTTCCTGAATCGGTGGTTAAGGAATCTATAGTCCATTTTTGTTTCAAGTATTTACCTTCAGATGTATCTTGAACATAAAATAAATTACTATTTAAACATTGAATGGTATCTGGAATCCATATTCCTGCAACAGGTAATTTTAATACTTCTACATATTTAATTGTAGAATCGATACAGCCAAATTGGTCGGACGTAGCAACTAATTTCACTTTAAAAATACCAGTCGTGTTGTACCGAATATTTTTCATGTCTTTCGCCTTACTAGTAATGCCATTGCCAGCATCCCAATTCAAGGTAAAACTATCGTAATAAGCAGTTGTTGTACTAGAGAATGTCCATCTAGCAGCAGGCAAACATTTAATGGTGTCTGGAGTGCTAATCGAAAAACCAGAAACTGGACTAGGCCAAATATTTACAGCACTGTAAACCGTGTCTGTACACTGATGGTCTGAATATGAAATCTGATAAAAATTTCGAGTTACATTTCCATTTGATGGATTGTATTGAAATTTCTTATAAGTCTTAGAACTATCACTGACTTGGATTACATTATCGTCGAAAATCCATTTAACAGAATCAATATGTCCTGTTACAATTTGTGAGCTATCTTTAAAGAATACATCCGAGCCAGAACAATAAAAATCGCCATATTGATTGGTATAGGCACGCGGATTAGGATGTACTACAACATCTATAGGATAACGCGCTTTACAGTTTTCTTGTAATGTATAAATATCGTAGTAAACTTTATATTTTCCCGGCATTGGGAATTTGATGGTAAAGTCGGATGTGTCCCATACCGTAGTGAAAGGAAATACCCAAGCTCGGTGATAGATTTGGTCGGCAACAACAGAGGTAGTTTCTTTGAATCTATAGAGATTGGTTTCGTGACATTTGTCTATTGAATCGACAAAAATATTATTAAAGATTTCAATTTTACTTACAACTCCAGAATCGACAAACTGACAATATCCGCTGGTGTCGGTGGCGTAAACCCAAATGTTTTTATTCGACCACGCTTTATAATAGTTATTCGTTGAACTGTCTTGCCATTTAAAATTATCAAAGAATGGATTTTTCTCAATAAATGTCACGGTATCTATACCACAAATAATTTTATTTCTAACAGGATCGAAGACAGGCCAATCTACTTTGATTTTTTTGGTAACAGAATCTTTTTTACCGGAAAAGTCTTCTCCAACTAACTTAACCGTTAACATGCCGAGCGTGTCATACAAATGTGTAACCGGCGAACCTGTCCCAGATGTATTATCACCAAAATACCAAGTATATGATTTTAGAGTCTTAGAACTAATGGCTCTAAATTGCATATTGATTTTTTGATTTTGACAATCGTATTGCAATACAGAATCTTTAAAATCTAAATCGAAATTCGGTAAATTAAATCCAGCTAAATACAGATATGATTCGTAAAACCCTATACCATAACAATAGGCCAACATCCCATCGTTACATTCGACTAAATGCGTACC
>JADLHV010000108.1 GCA_020848595.1 Bacteroidia bacterium | reverse complement strand
CAGTGCATAGTAACAGTTACATTAGAAGAACCGGCAATACGATCAAGAATCCAATGTTCATCAGTACTTACATTATTTAAACCAGAAGCAAGGGTACTAGTATTAGAGTAAGCAGCATTGTTATAAGTAGCTTCAAAAGCATCAGAAGTATTAGCTGGAGCTGAAATTTCGATTGGAGCATAAAAAGCACCATCACCCACAGGGAAAATGAATGCATCATCACCTATTTTAATTACAGGACCATCGACGTGACTAGTATGTTTAGCGCCAGTAAAGAATGCACCATCTTGGAAAATAAGTTCATTACCATTTGAAGTTTGAATATATCCACTAGTAAAAGAAACAGAAGTAGTGATACTTAGATTAGTTAAATTAAGATATAAAATACCACTCGTATTGAGCGTAAGTCTTTTAATAATTGGGGTTCTAGCCGTATTACCAACAAGATTTTGAAAAGAATTACCATCGATGATAACAAAACCATTTGAGTTACCGAATGAAATAACGCTATTAGAATTATCGGTACTAATATCACCTGCAAAAGTATTATTGCCATTGTAGGCTGGTTCTAATTGACCAGAACTATTTTCTCTAAAATCGACGTTACCATTAAAATCGTCACCTGTAACATTTGCTAAACGCCATAGACTAGAGCTAGAATTAAAAATATTAACGCCACCGCTAAATGTATTACCACCTTGTACTATATTATTGCTACCACCCACTTTATTTAAAGTCAGGTTACCAATAAAAGTAGTATTAGTCATAGAATCGACATTATTAAAATTAACAACTCCATCCGTTAAAGTACCACCTTTAAAAATTGCAGTATTAACTGTAGCTGTGTTACTTTCCATATCGAGCGTACCTTTGTAAATACGAAGTACATCGATAGTCAAATTAACTAAAGCACTTAATTGAGAATTAGTATTAATCGTTAGTTTTCTAAATTCAGGATTACCATAAGTAGTAGTAGTTCCAGTAATGACAACTTGACCAGAACCTGCAGCAAAAGAGACCGTATTAATAGAACCGATTGATGAGATATCACCAGAGAAAGTATTGTTTCCATTGTAGGCAGGTTCAGTTTGACCAGAGCTATTTTCTTCAAAGTGAATAACACCGTTAAAAACATCTGGATTAGAAACTGCAAGACGAATACGGCTATTATCATTATTAACAATAGCGATAGGACCATTAAATGTATTTCCACCATTAAGGTCATTATTACCTCCACCGTTTTTGTAGAATACTAAAAGTCCATTAAAAGTAGAATTTTCCATGGCATCATAATCATCAGAAATTATGGTACCATTACTTAATTCACCACCAGTAAAAGAGCAAGAAGAGGTAGTCAATGTATTACCATTAAGATCTAGAGAACCTGCAGAAAGATCGAGCGTAGTAATAGTTCTACTAGCATCTAAAACAGGTTGATTACTTGCAGAGGCATTGCTGATTACAACAATGTCGCCAGAAGTTGGAACAGAATTCGAAGACCAGTTAGAACCGGTATTCCAATCATTGTTTGTGTTACCTACCCAGGTAATCGTTGCCGCTTTCAGGTTAAATACTACCGCGAAAAAAGCGACTGAAAGAATCAGTTTGAATTTGTATGTGTTCATGAGTGTGCATTTGGTTACTTAACATAAAACAAGTCATTATAGTGACTTGAGTATAAATACTTAGTTTTTAGCCTGACAAAGGTATGTGAGCAGTGTACACATTTCAAAATTTTTAATAAAAAAATGTGCAAAAAAAGATTACAATAAATCGCATTACGTTGTTTATCAACAATATAAATTTATAAAAATACATAGACTTAAAGTATCGAAATGTTCATAAACTATGCTATTAATATGAAAAAATAGCGAAAAACACATTTAGTTTACTAAAAGAAGAATAAAGAAAAACAAAAAAAGATTTTTATTATATTAATTTGATTTAATGACTATTAGTACGTTGAAATTGTTTTTTTTGTCAATATCGACAGAAAAGTTAAAAATAAAAATTGTTTAGAGTAAAAAAACTTTTAACTTTGTAGCAGTGTTTTCATAGTTTTAGTTTTTAGAATGGGTTAGGCGCAAGCTTAGCCCTATTCTTTTTTAGATTAAGATTCAGTAATCCATACTTTATAGCTAATAGGTTGCGAAGCGTTTACAGATTGAATCATCAAATAATTCCCAGAGTCTCCAATCCATCTGCTTAATATATTAACACGGTCATTTATATTAATTGGTCTACAATTTTCTATTTTATCTTTTTTATTACTAAGTCCCCAAATAGCGTTACCACCATTTACGACCATCCTAAATTCGCGATCACGGTCATAAGCTAAATGTTTGATAATATGCACTTCCCCATCATTAATACTACCTTCAGCATCTGGAACTTGATTAAAGTCGAATGGCTTTATGTCTTTTAATTCATTGTATTCAAAGAGTAGTTCAGGATAATTAACACCAATGGCTTCCATTGAAACATCTAGTTTAGAGATAAAAAAATCATTTAAGTCAGCATAAGCTTTCATACTTAATAAAGAAGCTTGCTTTCTTAATTCGATATGAAATTTGTTCATTGGGTAATCTAGAGCGCATAAAGTTAAACTACTGACGAAAGCATCCACATCTTTTTGTTTAAGACCTTGAATTTTCAATCGTGCTTCGCAAATGAGATAAAGATCATACATATTGGAAGCATAATTAATTAATTCCTCTTCATTTAATATACTTAACTCTACAAAATCTAGATTCACAAAACTAGTTAATTGATCAATCAATTTATACTTCATTGAAGTTCTGAGATTGACAAGAGCGTTAGAAATCACAAGCGATTTATTTTGTAAATCGTCTCTTTTTCTTGCCCTTTCAATACTAAATCCATTGTAATTAGAGACAGACTTTTCGAATTCAAATAGCAGTTGATCATATAGAGCTCCCATTTTATAAAAGTCGTTTGAAAGACCTTTAACCTGGTCCAATTTAGATT
>JADLHV010000107.1 GCA_020848595.1 Bacteroidia bacterium | reverse complement strand
AGAGCTTAATTATTTGGATGGCCAATATATTATTTATTACAAAGTAGATAATGAAAACTCGGAAATAAAATATGAGCCAAATTCTAGTATTTGGATTAAAAAATCTAGTAAACTTAAAGCTAGAATAAAATTTCTAAATCGCAATGTTATATATAGCGATTGGGCTGAAGCTGAGTTTTTTAAATTTTCTAATAATTATGTTTTAGCGCTAAATTCAAAGTATAATCCTCAATATTCTGCAGGTGGAGATAAAGGTATTTTAGATGGCTTAAAAGGCGATGCCGATTGGAGGAAAGGTCGTTGGCAAGGTTATCAAGGTCAAGATTTTGAAGTGGTATTAGATGCTAAAATAAGCACTAAAATTGACACCTTGATTTTGGGTACTTTGCAAGATACACGGTCATGGATAATTTTCCCCAAGGAAATACTGGTTTTTGGCTCTAATGATTCAAATGATTTTAAACTTATTGGCACATATTCTAATAACATTGCAGACTCTATGATGACAAGTCTGCGCAAAGATTTTTTAATTCCATGTGATGGACAATCTTATCGTTATTTTAAAATTATCGCTAAGCAATATGGCAAATTACCTGATTGGCATCCGGGAGCTGGCGGCGAATCGTTTATATTTGTTGATGAGATAGAAATACTAAGTCGTTAATGCCGAATTGAAATAAACTTATCGATTTGTTAAAATGACTTGTTTATAAGAACTTGATATTTGCATTATGATAAACAACCATGAAATTGATTACCGCATTTTAGGTGAAGAAATGCAATGTGTAGAAATTGAATTAGACCCTCAAGAAACTGCAATTGCCGAAAGTGGCAGTTTTATGATGATGGATCAAGATATTCGTATGGATACCATTTTTGGAGATGGTTCTAAACAGAATGAATCTAGCAGTTTTTTAGGTAAATTAATGTCTGCCGGAAAGCGTATTTTAACAGGCGAAAGTTTGTTTATGACTGCTTATACAAATATTGGAAATGATAAGAAAAAAGTCACATTTGCTTCTCCCTATCCTGGTAAAATTATTGCTTTGGATTTGTACCGTTTCAATGGTAAAATAGTTTGTCAGAAGGATGCGTTTTTATGCGCTGCCAAAGGTGTTTCTGTTGGTATTGAATTTCAGAGAAAATTAGGGACTGGTTTGTTTGGCGGAGAAGGGTTTATAATGCAAAAATTGGAAGGAGATGGTATGGCTTTTGTTCATGCCGGTGGTCATATTTTAGAAAGAGAATTGAAACATGGTGAAATATTGAAAATTGATACTGGTTGTATTGTAGCATTCACCCAGGAAGTCGATTATGATATAGAATTTGTGGGCGGAATTAAAAATACGATTTTTGGTGGAGAGGGTATATTTTTTGCTAAGTTACAGGGACCCGGTAAGGTCTGGATTCAAAGTTTGCCAATAAGTAGATTAGCTTCTCGCATTATTGCCTATGGACCAATGGGTCGAAGAAAAGAAGAAGGCTCTATTTTAGGAGGCTTAGGTAATTTATTGGATGGTGATAGAAATTAATAGTCATTGTTGGAATATAAAATTAAAGTATAGGCGCTTTTAGACTTGGCGTAATTTTAAACAACTATTACTCTAACAATATTTTATATACCTTCGCCTATTCGATATGAAAAAGAAGGAAAAGCTTGAATTTATTTTAAACACACTAGAGAATTTATACCCAGAAGTTCCAATTCCTCTTGATCATAAAGATGCCTACACATTATTAATTGCGGTATTATTATCTGCACAATGCACAGATGTGCGTGTTAATACTATTACGCCTACATTATTTGCCGAAGCCGACAATCCTAAAGACATGGTTAAATTAAGTGTCGAACAAATACGTGATATCATTAAACCTTGTGGATTATCTCCAGCTAAATCAAAAGCAATTTTCGGTTTAAGTGAAATATTGAATGCAAAATATAAAGGACAAGTTCCTGCTACTTTCGAAGCATTGGAAGAGCTGCCAGGTGTCGGACATAAAACGGCTTCTGTTGTAATGTCTCAAGCTTTCGGATTCCCTGCATTTCCTGTGGATACGCACATTCATAGATTAGCAGAAAGATGGGGGCTAAGCAATGGAAAAAATGTGGAACAAACTGAAAAAGATTTAAAAAGATTGATTCCGCAAAATTTATGGAATAAAGCACATTTACAAATAATTTATTTCGGTCGCGAATATTGTCCTGCTCGTGGACACGACCCACTTAAATGCCCAATCTGCTCAGTTGTTAATGCTTAAGGCTTGTTGTAAATATATATTGGATTTTTAATGCAGTTTTGCCTAATTTCGAAGTGAATTATGGCTGAAGCTTATTTGCACGATTTGGGGAATATAGATTATGGCAGTGCTTGGCAAATGCAAAAGGAATTATTTCATCAATCTATTGACGAGAAATTAGAAGGAGGTTTTCCTGATCATCATCTAATTCTTTGTGAGCATCCTCATGTATATACTTTAGGTAAAAGCGCTAATCAGTCTAATTTATTGCTATCGGAAGCTGAGTTAAAATCAAAAGACATAGATGTTTTCGATATTGAAAGGGGAGGAGATATAACCTATCATGGCCCTGGTCAATTAGTGGCATACCCAATTTTTGATTTGGAAGCTATGCAAATAGGGGTTAAAAAGTTTGTGTTTAATGTGGAAGAGTGTATCATCAATACGCTAAAATATTTTGGAATTGATTCTGAACGTATCGATGGTCGTATCGGTATATGGATTGGGAAAGATTCTACTAATGAAAGAAAAATTGCGGCAATTGGTATTAAGGTAAGTCGACATATTACTATGCACGGCTTAGCCTTAAATGTAAATACCGACTTGTCTCTGTTTAATAATATTATTCCATGCGGTATTCAAGATAAAGCTGTTTGCAGTATGGAATCTGAACTTGGTCGAAATCTTGAGATGTCTGACGTCAAACAGGTTTTAATCGATCAATTTTCTACTATTTTTGAAATAAAAATGAACAGTATATGAAAAAGGGAACAATCGCATTATTAGTTGTATTAGGTCTTGTTGTATTAGTCGCATTTAGCGGCTGCAATGCCTTTAATTCTTTAGGAAAAAAAGATGAAGCAGTAACTTCACAGTGGCAACAAGTTGAGGTTGCTTATCAAGCACGTATGGACAAAACTAAAAATTTGTTCGAAATCGTTTCAAGTGCCGCCGATTTTGAGAAAAACACTTTAAAGGAAGTAATTGAAGCTAGAAGTAAAGCTACTAGCATTCAAATCGATGCAAGCAATTTAACACCTGAAAAAATGGCTGAATTTCAAAAAGCGCAAGATGCTTTTGGTACTTCTTTAGGTCGATTAATGGCAGTTGCTGAAGCTTATCCTCAATTACAAGCTGTGCAAGCTTTTAGAGATTTTCAAACTCAATACGAAGGAATGGAAAACCTAATCGCAACCGAACGCAGAAGATTCAACGAAGTCGTGCAAGATTTTAATACATCTATACGTCTTTTCCCTCGTAATATTTGGGCGGGTATGTTTGGATTTCAATCAAGAGGCTATTTTCAAGCCAGTGAAGGTGCCGAATCTGCTCCCGATATTAAATCGATGAGAGAAACTAGATAATCTTCAATTGAGTAACTCCAGTTTTATATCCGCGCTTGATAGAGATAAAGTTAAAGTCTTTATTGAAGAAGCCGAAAAGCTTACTTCTGGTGAGTTGCGTGTGCATATTGAATCTTCGTCTAAAATAGAGCCTTTTTTACGTGGTCTTGAAGTTTTTGAGCAACTAAATATGCATAATACTAAATTGAAAAATGGCGTTTTGTTTTATATAGCATATAAGAGTAAATCATTCGCTATTGTTGCTGATAAAGGCATTAATGATCTTGTACCTAATGGGTTTTGGGATGAAATTTCTTCTGAAATGTCTGCTCTTTTTAAACAAGGATTAATAACGGATGGTTTGGTTTATGGCATTAGATCGGCTGGCGAAAAATTGGCTAAATTTTTCCCTTATGATGGTGCAACTGATACGAATGAATTGAGTGATGAAATTAGTTTTGGGGAGTAAAATATCAATAGTTAGAACTCGACCTTTTTTAAAGGTTCTTTTTAGTGCATGTATCTTGTTTTTAAGTGCTGCTCTTCAGGCGGAAGGTGAGCTAATTCCCGAGAAACCAAATCCACCAAAACTGTATAATGACTTAACCTCAGGGAAGGACTTTCTTTCTGCTCAACAAGCTCAAATTCTTGAAACAAAACTTTATACATTTGATGATAGTACTTCCAATCAAATTGCCGTAGTTATTGTCGATGATTTAAATGGTATGCCGTCTTGGCAATACGCTATGGAGCTTGCTCATAAATGGGGAGTTGGAAGAGCAAATAATGATAATGGTGTCGTTATTTTGATAAGTACTGGAGCAAAAGCTGGAGATAGAGATGTAAGTATTCAGGTTGGGTATGGATTAGAAGGTTCAATTCCAGATTTAATGGCCAGTCGTATTCAAAATGAAATACTCATACCTTATTTAAAATCGGGTCAATATTTCGAAGGATTGAATGATGCTACTGATGCAATTATGGCCTTGGCTAGGGGACAATACAGTGATAAAATCCCTAAAGCAAGGAAAAATAAGCCAATTTCAATTCTGGTTATTCTAATCATTATTATCATCATATTCATCATTTCACGAAAGGGTGGTGGAGGAATGACTATAGGTCCGAGAGGTACAATTTTTGGAGGATATGGAGGCTGGGGAGGCGGCTCATGGGGCGGTGGTGGCTCGTGGGGTGGCGGTTCTTCTGGAGGTGGTTTTGGTGGCTTTGGTGGAGGTGGATTTGGTGGTGGCGGCTCGAGCGGTAAATGGTAACATGTAAAATTTAAAGTGTGAAAATGATTAAGTGAAATTGAAAATTATGTTAGAAAAAATAAATTTACAAGACTTACTGGTGATAGATATTGAAACGGTTTCTCAAAAGCCAAATTTCAATTACCTAGATGAAGAATGGCAAGAGCTTTGGATGCGTAAAACTGGAGCTTTAAATAAGCCTGAAATAGATGCCGCTGCAATGTATGAAAGAGCCAGTATTTACTCTGAATTCGGGAAAATTATCGTCATTGGATTAGGAATATTTTCAGGTCATGGTGATGATTTACAACTAAGAGTTAAAGCTATTTCTGGTGATGATGAAGCACAAATTTTAAAAGATTTTGCCGAGTTATTGGATTCACATTTTAATAAGGATGATCATAGAATGGTAGCCCATAATGGTAAAGAATTCGATTTCCCTTACATCTGCCGCAGAATGCTCATAAATGGCATTAAAATCCCTAAAATTCTCGATTTATCTGGTAAAAAACCTTGGGATGTTCAACATATTGATACTATGGAACTTTGGAAATTCGGTGATTATAAGAATTTTACATCTTTAAACGTTTTAGCAAAATGTTTTAATATTCCTTCTCCTAAAGATGATATTGATGGTAGTTTAGTGGGGCATACATACTGGCAACTAAATGATTTAGAGAGAATTAGCGCCTATTGTAAAAAAGATATTGTCACTACTGCTCAAATTTTACTAAAATTTAAATTAATGGAACCGCTCACTAATGATAAAATAATCATTACCTAAAGGAATTTTTTCTTAATTTTAAATCAAAACTATAAAGGTTTTTTGTTAACTTTGTAGTTGCTTTGAAAAATATTGTATTTCTATTAGGCTTAATATTTATCTCCGCTAGCACTTTATATGGCGCTAGACCGACAGTTGCGGCATCTAATTTTACCTATAATAATCTTCAATGTAATTCAGTTAATTTGACTTGGACTTCAGGAAACGGTTCAGCAAGGATAATTGTTGGAAGAAAAGGCTCTGCCCCAGATTTTGTTCCTCAAGATAATGTAGAATATACCGCTAATCCAACTTTCGGATTAAGTACGCCTTATGGAGCAGTTAATGATAATTTTATAGTTTACAATGCTGGAGGCACTAATTTTGTCAATGTAATTGGTTTGCAACCTGGTCAAGTTTACTATTTCCATATATACGAACACGATAACAGTGGTAATGCGACTAAATATCTTCAAACTAGTCCACCCATCGAAACTGTAGTTACAACTTATACGATTAATTTAGGCTTCTCAATTGAAATATTAGATTCATGTCAATTGGGTAATAAATTTGTTTTTACTAATACTTCAACTTCTACTATTCCAGGCATTACTTATTTGTTTAATTATGGCTCTGATGGCACCAATTCTAATGCAATTGATACACATAGTTTTAGTGGTAATGGCGGCTATAGAGACGTTTTTATTATTCCTCAAACTAATAAAACAGGTTGCGCTACTTCTTCTAAACAAACTGTAAAAGTTTTCCCAAAACGTGTCGCTTTTATTGATATTAATACCTTTAATGATACGCAGTGTTTAGACGATAATTATTTTGAAATTGCCGCAACAGGTCTTTTAATGCCTTTTCCAATTGGTGTTACTTATCATTGGGATTTTGGAGATGGTACTGAATCTTTTTTTGCTAAAGCTAAAAAGCGTTATAAACAATCGGGTACTTTTACAGTAAACCTCGAATTGGGTAGCTCTAGTTACAATAAAGTAACTAACTGTAAGGATACACTTCAATTCAAACTTTTAGTACTCCCTAGTCCAGTTGGAAATATTTCTGTTAATGATACTTTTCAATGTCTTAAAAACAATAAATTCCAATTCGATAACCCTGATAATACGTTAAGCTATTTTAAATGGTATTTTGGAGATGAAGATTCAAGTGATTTACAAAACACAAATCACTCTTATAAAGACACAGGCTATTATAAAGTCATGCACGTAGCATACGCTAGCACAGGTTGTAAAGGTAGAGACACGATTGATGTAAAAGTACTTCCAAATATTAATAGTGAATACTTTGGTTTGGATTCTTTTTACTGCCAAAGTAATGCTGCTGTCTTGCTTCAACCAGTCGTTACTGGTGGCTATTATTTTGGATATCCTGTCAATAATGAATCGTTTGTTCCTAATACTCCTGGGCAGTACCAATTAAGTCATGTTATCAAAGATGCCTATTGTGCTGATACAACGACTTACCCTTTTAATGTTTATAAAACACCGACTCCAAATTTAGGAAATGATACAGCTATCTGCTCGATATTTTCGTATGTTTTAAATCCAAATACAACTGGAACTTCTTATTTGTGGAGTACAAATGAAAAGACGCCTACAATTACTGTTTATGGTTCAGGTACATATAGAGTTACAGTAACAGAAGGTAAATGCCCTGCTGATGACGAAATTCAGGTGGTATTTGCTACCGCTCCAAAAGTAAATCTTGGCGGTGATACAATGTTATGTAAAGGTGGTGGTTTATGGTTAAATGCAGCATATCCTAAATCTACTTATTTGTGGAGTACAGGAAGTAAAGATAGTATGATTTATGCTTATCAACCAGGTAAGTATCAAGTTACAGTGACTAATCCATGTGGTGAAGCAAAGGATTCTGTCAATTTATTCTTTCAAAACGAATTTTGTGATTTGTTTATGGCAAATGCATTCTCTCCTGGTAACGATTTGGTCAATAATATCTTTTTGCCAAGAGGTAGAAATATAACGGTAACATTATTCCAAATTTATAACCGCTGGGGTGAGTTAATCTTCGAAACAGATATGGATGGTGTAGGTTGGGATGGAACATTTAAAGGCGAATATGTTCAAGAAGGATTGTATATGTGGAAACTCAATTATACTACGCCTAGTGGTCCTTATCTTAAGAAAAGCAATGCCGCTGGTCAAATTCTATTAATTAGATAATCTGGTCAAATCTCCATTCAATTTACGGAGAATAATGTTTCAATAATCCTTCAAGAATTTTCATCTTTTAAATCAATTTAACAATTAAGTTAAACTTCAATTGTATTGATGAAGGAACTAAAATCTGGGCTAATACTTTTATAAATGCTTATTCTAAGAAGCTAATTATAAATTTACTTTGATGTCTCTTCGAGTATAACAGATTCAATAATATCACAACATTCGTGTACTTGCGTTTCATTAATGGTTAATGGTGGTGCAAATCGAATAATATGATCGTGTGTTTGTTTGGCTAATAATCCTTTTTTCATAAGGGCTAAACAAATATCGTAAGCAGTTTTATTGTCACTATATGGTTTTATGACCACCGCATTCAAAAGTCCTTTTCCTCTTACAACTTCAATTGATTCACTTGGAATTGCCGATAATCGTTGTCTAAAAATAATCCCCATTTTTTCTGCATTTTCGGCCAATTGTTCGTCTTTAACAACTTTCAAAGCTTCCATTGCAACGGCACATGCTAAAGGATTACCACCAAATGTACTGCCATGTTCACCAGGTTTTAATACATCCATGATTTCATTATCACATAAGACTGCAGAAACTGGTAATACGCCTCCACTTAAAGCCTTGCCCAATATTAGAATATCTGGTCGAACTTCTTCATGGTCGCAAGCTAAAAGTTTACCTGTTCTTGCAATACCTGTTTGAACTTCATCTGCAATAAATAAAACATTATGTTGTTTACATAATCTAGCGACTTCTTTCAAATAGCCTTCATCTGGCACTACAACCCCTGCTTCTCCTTGAATTGGTTCTACCATAAAACCTGCAACATTTGGGTCTTTGAGCGCTTGCTCTAAGGCAGAAATACTGTTGTAATCAATAATTTCAAATCCAGTCATAAATGGACCAAAATTGGTGTAGCTCTTAGGGTCTGTGCTCGAACTCACTGCCGCTAATGTACGTCCCCAAAAATTATCCTTTGCAAATAATATCTTAGCCTTATTGCTCTCTATACCTTTAACTTCATACCCCCATTTTCTGCAAAGTTTTATTGCTGTTTCTCCTCCTTCAACTCCTGTATTCATAGGAAGTACTTTGTCATACCCAAAATAAGAAGTAATAAATTCGGCATATTCACCTAATAAATTGTTATGAAATGCTCTTGATGTTAGGGTTAATTTTTGGGCCTGATCTATCAATGCTTTTATAATCCTTGGATGACAATGACCTTGATTAACCGCTGAATAAGCCGATAGACAATCGAAATATTGATTGCCCTCTATATCCCATACAAGTACACCTTCGCCTCTTTACAAAACTACTGGTAATTGATTGTAATTATTAGCTTTGTTAAGTTCTTCTAATTGAATTTATCTAGCCGAATCGGTATCTGTATGGAGCAACATATTCATTATTTTTATGAATTGCAAAGATAATACAATAGCCCCAAAAGCACTAATTCCGTACTATTGTATTCAATTTACTTGAATGGTAGTAGAAATTTGTTTATCACCAATTTTATAGAAAAGAAACATTAAACCTTTGAATTCGTGTGTCGTTATAGTCGTTAAACCATTTTCGATACTTGTACTATATTCTATATCTCTTCCTAATGCATCTTTTACTGTAATTATTTCACATTGATGGTTAATTAATATTAAGCCCTTGCTTGGATTGGGATAAGGTAAATTTATTTTTGAATTGACTACATCTATAGAACTATTGTATAAATGAATGATCACTGTTGTTGAATCTATTTCTGAACATGATTCAATTTTTAAGGTTACATGATAAAGTCCAGGTCCATTATATAAGTGTATAGGGTGCTCGAGTGTCGAACTATCACCATCTCCAAAATACCATTTATATGAAGTAGTGTTTTTTGAATGATTTATAAATTTCACATTAAAATTATCAGCAGAATCTTGTGTGTATGTAAATGCTGCTTCTACTTTATTAGTTCCAATTTTTAATTCTTCCATATGTTCATAAACTGAATATTTACATGCTTGGCGCAAAGTGTCGGCTAATAAACTATCTAAAATAAAATTGTATTTAATCGAAGTGGGGTCTTTTTTAAATATGCTGGTATAAAAAACACAAGCAGCTAAATACGATCCGGCCTGACTTGGATGACTGCCGTCGCCTTCATATAATTCAATATGGGGATAATGTTCTCTAACGTATCGCCAAGCAACACTAACAGGCGAGACCTCGGCATATATAGAATCGGCTGCATTAAATATCCTAAGTCGTAATAAACTATCCATACCTTTATAAGTGCACACTGGGGGCCAATTCGCACAATTTAAATCGTCACCATTTTTTCTCCCCCAAGTCATATATAACATTGTTTTTGTACATGAATTAGCGGCTTTAATAGAAGAGTCTAAACGCTTAACATAGGGGTAATAGTAATTTTCGACCTCTAAATCAGTAAAAGAAGGAATTTGACTTTGTTCTTGTAAAACAACGATATCATAAGTGCCTTTTTCTATTTCGGCTAAACTTGGACTACCAGGATTAGCATGATCAGTCAGTCTTTGACCGCCAGGTGCAGATGCAAAATTATTTATCGAATCACCGGTGGAATTGCAAACATTAGCGATTAAGCTAGGAAGGTCATTAGCACCCGTATAGCTATTGCCGAGAAACAATATATTGGGATATTTCTGGGCAGAAATTAACAGAGGGATAAAAAAGAAGATTAAGAGAGATTTTCTCATGAGGCAAAATTAGTGGTGCTATTTTAGATATTGTTAGTTAAAGTGTAATATTTAGGTAATAAAAAAAGCCCTCGTAAAAGGGCCTTTTTTAAATATTTATATGGTGATTATGCATTTGCTTTTGCACCAAGTACTTCGAGCATTTTGGCGCCAATTTCAGCTGGAGATTCTACCACGTGGATACCACATTCGCGCATGATAGCCATTTTAGCCGCTGCAGTATCGTCTTTTCCACCAACAATTGCACCAGCATGCCCCATACGTCGACCGGCCGGAGCAGTTTGACCAGCGATAAAACCAACTACAGGTTTTGTGCCATTAGCTTTAATCCAATGAGCAGCTTCAGCTTCCATTCCACCACCAATTTCACCGATCATAATGATACCATCAGTATCAGGGTCATTCATAAGCATTTCTACAGCTTGTTTTGTGCTTGTACCAATGATTGGGTCACCACCGATACCAATAGCAGTGCTTTGACCTAATCCAGCTTTGGTGATTTGATCAACCGCTTCGTATGTAAGTGTACCTGATTTAGATACGATACCAATACGACCTGGTTTGAAAATAAAACCTGGCATAATACCAACTTTAGCACCTCCTGGGGTCATAACACCTGGACAGTTAGGTCCGATTAGAGTGCAAGACTTAGAACTAAGATATTCTTTCACTTTAATCATATCTTTAGTAGGTATACCTTCTGTGATACATACAATAACTGCGATACCTGCATCAGCAGCTTCTAAAATTGCATCAGCAGCAAAAGCTGGTGGTACAAATATTATTGTTACATTAGCACCAGTAGCTATAACAGCTTCCTGAACAGTGTTAAAAATTGGTTTATTTAGCTCTGGGTGCATAGAACCACCTTTGCCTGGCGTAACGCCGCCTACGACATTAGTGCCATATTCTATCATTTGTGTAGCGTGAAAAGTACCTTCTTTTCCTGTGAAACCTTGCACAATGACTTTTGAATCTTTACCTACTAATACTGACATTATTTTTGAAATTTGGACGCAAAAATAACGTAAAATTTCCTAAAGAAGAAGGTTTATAATCTAAAGTTTAAAGTTTGTCGCAAGGTTTAAAAATTTATTACTTTTGCAGTCCTAAATATTTTAAAGAAATGGATTTCAAAGCGAACGCCGAATTAATTGAAACAACTTTCGCCTTTATGGGGCTTAATCCTATTGAAACTAGAGGCGCAGAAGATGGACAATGGGTAATCTATAACGGTGATACGGAAATCTATATCGACCTATGGGAACTCGATAAAGACAATGCATGGCTTTATTTTGAAACCGATGAACCAGTTTTTGCTTTTCAAACAATTTCTCCTGTTTGTTTAATGCCTTTAGATAATCTTGAACAGTTTTATGAGGAAATATTGCATAATAATCTTAATATGCTTTATGCTTCTTATACTATTAATAAGGAACAAAATATGCTTGCCGTGAGACACCGACGTCCAGCTAAAGGATTAACCCAAGACGAAATAATAGAAGCAATAGAAAGTGTTGGGTATTATTCCGAATCCACATTTAAAGCGCTTAAAGACAGATATTTGGTTACTAAAATTGGTTCAGAAGAATAAAATTTTGAAAAAAAATTCAATCTAAGGCAACCTCAGAGCCTTAAAAACCTTCTAATAATAAGTTACAAACTACAAGCAAGTGTAAATGGCAGAAAATCATACAGATAAACTAAATTCGATTTTAGCTCAATGTATAGAAAAACAGCCTAAAGCACAAAAACAGTTATTTGACTTACTATCTCCTAAAATGTATGCGGTTTGCCTGCGTTATTCAAAAGACACAGATGAAGCCAAAGATATTCTTCAGGAAGGATTCATAAAGGTATTCGGAAACCTCAATCGATTTGAGCATAAAGGCTCTTTTGAAGGCTGGGTGAAAAGAATTTTTATTAATACTAGTATTGAATTCTATAGAAAAGCCCAAAGAGAAAATATTGTCGATAATATTGATGATGTTCCTGAAAAGCCTATCGACCCTCAAACAATTTCTTTGTTGAAAGTGGCCGACCTGATGAAATTAGTGGAAAAACTTCCTAAAGGTTATAAGACGGTTTTTAACCTCTTTGCCATTGAAGGATTTAAACATGAGGAGATTGCTCAATTACTCGGAATATCCGAAAATACGAGCAAAAGTCAATTGCATAAAGCACGCTTATTCTTGCAAGAACTTGTAATTAAAGAAAATTTGAAGTGAAAAACGTAAACCCAACAGAAGAACTTTTTGATGGCATTTTTAAAGAAAGCCTAGAAAATGCCGCCGCTCAAGTGCCGCCTGGTCTTTGGGAAGGATTATCTGGAGCTCTTTCTAATAGTGCCTCTGTTGCCGGTGTGGCAGCTAAATCTGCTCTCTGGATGAAAGCCGCTATTGCCATTGTTGCTATCGGAGCTGCTAGTACAGTT
>JADLHV010000106.1 GCA_020848595.1 Bacteroidia bacterium | reverse complement strand
AAACCATCGTGTCAATTTGAATACATCCACTTATTGTATCTGTAACATTTACTATTCTGTTTCCACTTGTATTGGCTATAATGGTTATTGTATCACTACTATTGGCGGCTGGTATCCAAGTGTAAATTGTATTACTATTGTTGTTTGTAGTACTGCCAATTCTTAGATACTGATTCTGACAAAATGAAGTATCTACTCCTGCATTTGCAATAGGTATACTAAATTCATTGGTATTGGCGGTATCAAATACACCTTGACTTAAATTAAAATAACTTCCACTTCCATTTACTTGTAACTTTATACCTCTTACCATATAAATATTATCTCCACTTAAGGGGGTATTATCAATATAAGATGTACTAGAAGTAGTTGATATTAATGTAAATGTACTATCTATATGTTTTGAACGATAAACTTGATAATTGTGAACTGCAGTATCTGCCGGTGCTGTCCAGCTTAGTTTAAACCTAAAATTACATGAATCTTGCTTAACTGAAAAATTGGTAATTGTTTCTACAGGTTGCATTCTAACAGTTGGATCTCCTTGTAGTGATGAATGGATTTGAAATGGACTATACGCAAATGTTGGATATAGCGGATAAGCAAATCCATAAAACGCCGATAAAACTGAATCGTAATTGCTTTGTGTCCTCATAGCAGAATATCCAATAGTCTCGCCTAATCCCATATGATGAAAATACCAACTTGGTCTTCCACACCAAAATGAATTCAAAACATTACCTTTTGCCGCTAATGTCGCCCTTAAAAAATTATTGGCTGTATCAAAATCAACATTATATGAGCTTAAAAAACCTGCAAATACACTTCTAATTTGCTGTGAACTGGAAGCTAAATTAACGGTATAGCCAACTGCATTATTCTGATTATACTGCCCAGCCCCAAAAGCAAAACTCCATAAATAAGAATTAGAATTTAATGTACTCAAATAATTAGTCGTTTTACTAGTAACATTGTTGGCTATTAATGGTGCCATATTTCTATAACTAACACTTGGCCAATGTTCGTTAGGTGGACCATTTGTTATTATATCCGAAAATGAATTAGCGTATAAACATCTTTCTTGAATAGTGACATTCTTATGCCTAAAATCATGATTCTTCTGGAAATAACGTTTTAATAACTCTCTTTCAATTTGATTCGAATCTGGTACATCATACTTAAATTCGGTCATCTCCGATAAATCAATTCTACCTACCTGTAATTGTAAAATATTTAAAAGCTCTGTAACATCATATTTCCCATCATTAGGTACATTTCTGTTTGCCGGTCTAGCACCTAATGTATTATTTACTAATGTATCTGGCCAAGTTAAATTTAACATATCACCATAAAATAAATCTGTCGACCAGGCTCCTTCATGACTTGGACCTGAACTGGTTGTATGTCCATCAGGAGGATAAATACCGTATTCATAAAAATTACCTGAATAAGGCACAGCAATATTGCCAATCAATACAACAGATTTAACTTTACTTGGATTAGAATTATATTGACCATATATATACGATTTAATATCAGTAACACTAGTACTTGGCGATACCCATTTCAAAATAGTAGTCCAGCCATCTCCAATTAAATCATTTCTATAAGTTCTTAATGAATTTTCAAGAAATGTTTTATGTGTACTATCAACTATTAATAATGCAATTCCTCGATCATTTACAACTTCAAATCTATGTCCTGAGTAGATATATCCATAGACAGGCCAATTGTCTGGACCACTATTCTTCTCAATCATATACTCGAAAGCTTTACCTCTTTCGATAGTATCACTAAAAGTTGAATCATTAGTTCCGAGTGTTTTAAATACACTCCATTGATAAGCATCCTTAGATTTCTTATAAACGTATTGACTGCTAGAGCCAGGTGACCTGCTCGGCCAAGAAAAATCAAGAATACTTTGAGTTGAATTAAGAGTCCGAACTGTACATGAAACTTCGATACAATAGGCTCTAACAGCTTGCGAAAAAGCATCGTATGAACCCAATAAAGTCACTAAAGATAATAAGAAATATCTAGTCAATTTGTGTAAGAATTTGTGTGCCACAAAGATATCGAATTATTTCCTTTAATATCAAAGGTATTCTTTAAGTATTTTTTTGAAGATTTTAGAAGTACTCAATGACTTGTAAGACCTTGATTTGTTGAAGTTTGATAAATCTTCTAATCGCTTCCAATGGCTTTTGAATATTTTTAATGCTCCAATATACCCTACTCTCGAATCATAAATTATCGTCGGTTCAGCTGCAATTCCATTGAATTCTATAACGTTTAAGTTTTCAAATGTTTCTAAATCCTCTATGGTTTTGCATTTAACATCAAATCGACCATATTCAAATCCATCTAATCCTTTTAAAAATTGGCCAAATATTCTTTGATTAGCACTATTTATTAGGTGGTTAGCATTCTCAAATCGTGTGCCTTTACTATGATTTCCTTGGGTATGTATAACAATCTTTTCACCCGAATTTGGAATGTTTTTGAAATCAAATTTT
>JADLHV010000105.1 GCA_020848595.1 Bacteroidia bacterium | reverse complement strand
CGTAAAAATGTTTTTCATGCGGATAAATATTATCGGCAATAGCGACCATTTTAGTTTTACCATTTTTACTTGCGATACGAGCAATAGTTCCTAGGCAAGGCGCCATAAAAGGCATCCAATATCTAAAAACCATAAGATCTGGAGCTAGCTTTTTATATTTTAGTCCAACTTTTATCCAGTTAAATGGGTTAATAGAGTTAATTGCAGTATCTATTTGTATATTTTGTGGAGCTGGGTCAGAACTGAATTGAGTTTTTCCAGGAAATAGAAAATTTGGGTATTGTAAACTAAAGCTAAGAATAGAGCAATGGTTGCCGTTTTCATTAAATCCAAGGCATAGACGCTCATTATAGGTACTTAAGCCACCTCTAAGAGGATAGGCAGGTCCAACAATAACCACTTTTTTTCCCATTACAAATTCAGTTTTTCTGAGACCGAATATTGATTACGTTCGCCACTAGATCGACTAATTAGTTCACCAAGAAATCCAGCTAAGAAAAGCTGAGTACCAATAATCATAGTAACAAGTCCTAAATAAAAAATCGGAGAGTCAGCAACTAAAGGAGCGGGTTCATGCCGCATTAAATGCACCAATTTATCAACTAGAATATAAACAGCAATACAGAAACCGATTATAAAACTTAATAAACCATAAACACCAAAAAAGTGCATAGGTTTTTTGCCAAATTTACCCATAAAGAAAATCGTTAATAGATCAAGAAATCCATTAACAAATCTATCTAAGCCAAATTTAGTCGTTCCATACTTTCTTGCTCTATGTTCAACTACTTGTTCTCCAATTCTTTTAAATCCAGATGACTTAGCTAAAACAGGGATATATCGATGCATTTCACCATAGACTTCAATATTCTTTACAACTTCATTGCTATAAGCTTTTAAACCACAATTAAAATCATGTAAATAAATGCCACTCATTTTACGAGTTGCCCAATTGAAAAGTTTTGTTGGGATAGTTTTTGTGATCGGATCATATCGTTTCTTTTTCCAACCAGAAATCAAATCGTATTGATCGTTTATTATTTTGTTGTAAAGGGCAGGTATTTCGTCTGGACTATCTTGTAAATCTGCGTCCATAGTTATAACTACTTTAGCATTAGATTCAGCGAAACCAATATTTAAAGCAGCAGATTTTCCATAGTTACGTCGGAAACGTATGCCTTTAATATTAGAATTTTTTTCGGATAAAGATTGAATTGTCTCCCAGCTACCATCGTTACTGCCATCATCAATAAAAATGATTTCATAAGCATAATGGTTTGCATTCATAACCTTCGCAATCCATTCTTCTAACTCGGGTAGAGATTCTTTTTCATTAAGTAATGGTATGACAATAGAGATATCTTTCATTTGAGTTCCTAATTCAGACTGAATATTATAGAGCTTTTGGGACACGTTTAGTTATTGCTGAAGAAATCAAAGCAAAGATTGCATAGATGATTACAAAGAAAATAGCAGAGAATAATACAGCAAATTCTTTTGTCATAAATTTCTTGCCTTGTTCAATACCTTTTTGGATGTCTTCATCAGACATGCCTTTAGCTTTTAAGAGTTTGATTCTTTCATCGAGACTATTTAGAACCATTTGCTCATAATCAATTTGATAAGTAAAAAACACAAACATGAATAAGGTAATTAAGACAATAATTACAAGACCTGTTAGGAAAGACGTTTTATAGCCTTGTCCGAAAGTTAAGAAGCCATTGTTAAACTTATCACGATATTCTTTATTTGCCATGTACATTACAAATAATGAAACAGCGAGGTCGAGTAATCCAGAAACAAATCCACCTTTTTGCGGGTTATAATTTTCTGGATCCATAAAATAGACCACATACATTTTCAGGATGAAATATGCGGCAGCAATAAGTCCCCATTTATAAGCCACACTCATTGGGCTAGATTTAGGGGATAATGTTTGTTCAGTAATATTTTCGTTCATAATTAATGGTGGTTTGTATTAAAAAGACAATTATCATTTAAGAAAGTTGCCTCAATAAAATAGGGTAGAGGTTTATTTAAATAGTAAGTATTGTCTGATCCGGAGTGATTGGATTTTTTTGTAAGAATAGTTTGTTTATTTGGATTAATGACGGTTAACGTAGCGCTAGAGCCTTCTTCAATGGCTTCTAATTCAATTCCGAGCACTTTTGCTCCACCATAATTAAACTTTGAAAACAGTTTTTCATCAGACATTGTTGGGCAGAAGCGATTGCGACCTTCAATGCCTATACTCATAGCAATTTGAATAGAAATAGCCCCATTAGAGGCATATTCAAATTCAACTTTTTTATGTTCAATTTCTTGAGGGTGATGATCAGAGCAAATGGCATCAATTGTTCCATCTAATAATCCAGACCAAAGAGCTTTAACATCACTAGCTTGTCGCAAAGGAGGGTTAAGTTTTAAATTGCTATCAAAGTCCATTATAGCTTCATCAGTCAAGGCGAGATTCATTATAGCCACATCGCAGGAAACTTGAATACCTTGAGCTTTAGCTTGTCTAATAATTTCGACTGATTTTTCGGTGCTTATTTTTGAAATATGAATTCTAGATTGGTGGTAATCAGCTAATTCAACATCTCTTTGCACTCTAAGGAACTCTGCCATTTGAGGTTTCCCTTTTAAGCCAAGGCTCACAGCGACAGGACCTTCTGCAACAAATGCACCTTTACATAATTCAGGTTCATCACAAAAGCTATAAATCAAACCATCAAAGCTTTTAGAATATTGCATTGCTCTGCTCATAGAACCAATATTGTCTAGAGGTGTATTAGCATTTGAGAAAGCTGCTGCGCCAGATTGTTTCATGTCATACAATTCACATAAATCGTCTGAATTGAGATTATGAGTGATGGCACCTAGTGGTAAGAAATTAACATCAAGACGTTCAGTGTGATGAATGACAAACTCTATTCCGGCCTTGTCATCTCTTACAGGGAGGCAGTTAGGAAGCAGTGCAACATAAGCATAACCACCAGACATAGCGCAGCGATTCAATGATTTTAATGTTTCTCTATGTTCGTAACCTGGTTCGCTGCTGTTACATCTTAAATCAACGAATGCAGGGCTAACCATACATCCACTAAAATCGAGAACTTTTTGGTAACTTGATTCATCGATATTGATGCCGAATTCATTAATACGGCCATTAGAAATTCATAGGTCGCCTAAGTGACCGTTATACTTGGAATTTTCGTCCACAATGGTAATATTTTTAAGCAGGTAGCTTTGCATTAGTCTTGTAAAATCTGATCAAAAGTATTTCAATAAGTAAGAAAAACAAAACAAAAATAATACACCATTTCCACAAGTTAGTACCTTTCAGATTCTTATTAAATTCTGAAGATAGTTTTTCTGAACTGCCGGTAAATTCTGAAATGCTGTTTTCGAAGCAAATTTGAGAAAATTCATCATCGTCTAGAGTTCTTGTGTCACTTTCATTTCTGCTTAAATTGAAGGCAATTGAACTAATAGCCGTATCATTATTCTTAATGAGTAAGTTATAATGACCTGGTGATTCTATTTCGCCATTTGTATTTAAAGTCATCTCACCATTGTTGTTAATAACTTCAGGTACAAAAGAGGTTTTTTTAGATATTAATGAAATTCCAGATTCCATTTCAAAAGGTAATCCAGTGAAAATTGGCACATTACTCGCACATATCTGATATAATTCAGATTTGTATTTTCCCATCATCGCTGATTTTATTAATGTTGGTGGAAATAAAGCATGATTTTGAAAGTTTCCCCAAGCATTATCTGTTGCACTTACACAAATAATAAAATGTCCTTTCCCAAAATTAATCTCGTGTATAAAGGGATGCCCATTGCTTAATTTAGCTATGCTTACACCCGTATTTGCTTGTACTATATAATGTTTATTAACGGTAGGATAATCGGGGTTTTTAGGAGTGTTTTCGAAGACATTCTGATATATTGGGTGTTTTAGTTCTAAGTATGAAACCTTTGTATTTGTATTGTCTGTTTGTTCTGAGAAATTGATTCCGAAATCGCTGCACAATAATTTTAATCCTGAAGTTACTACATCTGAATTTTTATTTGGAAAAGCTAGAACTGTACCTCCATTTTGCACGAATTTTTTTATTTCTGAATTCAAACCACTTTGAATAGAATTTAAACCTTGAAGAATAATGAGTTCTTGTTTTTTGAAAGAACTAAAATTTATATTGCCATCATTTTCTTTTAAATAAATGAATCCGGGATTATCAGAGAATACAGCGTCTGCATAACGTTCACCTTCTTCACTTATGACTAAAACATGGTAGTCGTTTTTGATATTGAGAGAAAAATATAATTCATCATCAATTGCAATATTGTCTCCAGGTAATTTTAATTCGCACTGATGATTACCACCAGATTCAAGTGTGAAATTTATGATTTGTCTTTCATTTGAATATGGATTAATGGTAAAATTGGCAATGCCTTTAGGTTTGCCATCTACCCATAATTCGAGTGTTAAATCTTCTACTTTGTCTTTGGTATAATTACTCACTTGAGCAACCAAGCCAATATTTTGACCGATTTGAATTATCGGTGAATTTAGAAAACATGTATCTATACTGATATTGTCAAGCTGAGAGCTTTCAAGTTTAATCCAAGTTTTTTTAACAGTGCTATCAATTATAGTTTTAGATATTGTTGTGTTTTTCTTTTGAAAGTCAGAAATGCAAAATCCCATTTTATGACCATTTTTACTTTTTAGTAAGCGATTTTGAACTTCTAATAAATCACTTAAAGGGCGGGACGCAGCGGTAAGTCTAATTTTGTCAATATTTTCAAGAGTAGCTTGCTTACCACGGAAATGCATAAATATAGCATTGAGGTCGGATGTAATAATATTAAATTCGTCGGCATTAGAAGCGCCGTTTACAATGGCTCTAGCTCTGTTTTTTGCTGCTTCAAGAAGTTGACCTTCATCGCCATTTAAATTCATGCTATAAGTATTGTCTAGAATAATACTGATTGAATTTTTTCCAATAGAATTTTTCCAATTTTCGGAACGCAACAAAGGTTGGCAAAAAGCTAATATAAGGAAAGAAAAGGCAAGTAATCGAGAGGCTAGGATTAATCGTTTTTTTAATTGATTACCACTTTTAGTTTGTCTATCAATCTGAGAAAGAAGACGGACATTAGAGAATTCAATTTTCTTAAATCTTCTAAAATTAAATAAATGTATGGCGATCGGAATCAAAAGAGCGAAAAATGCCCAAAGGAAAGTAGGGTAGAGCAAAGCCATATTAGTTAAACGCAAACTTAATTAAAAAATGTGATAATGATACAGGAAGGGGCTTAAATGATCTTATTTTGACCCCTAATTCGATTTTTAACTAATTTTAATCGTTAAGATTTAACTATGACTGTGCTCATATAAGTTTTAATTGATGAATAAAAGCTATGTTGAAATGGGATGAAAAGGTTAAATTTGCGCCACATTAGAATTTCATAACATGAATCAGACACAAGAATTCAGAATTGAGCATGATACAATGGGCGAGGTAAAAGTCCCTGCTCACGTTTATTGGGGCGCCCAAACTCAAAGATCGTTGCAGAATTTCAAAATTGGCAATCAGAAAATGCCAATAGAAATTATTAGAGCATTTGCAGTTCTTAAAAAAGCCGCAGCTATAACCAATAATAAATTGGGAGTATTGTCATTGACAAAGTGTGATTTAATTTGCACCGTTTGTGATGAGATTTTGGAAGGTAAATTGGATGATCAATTCCCTTTAGTAATTTGGCAAACAGGTAGTGGTACTCAAAGTAACATGAATGTCAATGAAGTTATTGCCAATAGAGCGCACGTTATTAATGGAGGTAAACTTATGGATGCAGAAAAAGTTTTACATCCGAATGATGATGTCAATAAATCTCAAAGTAGTAATGATACATTTCCAACCGCAATGAGCATTGCTGCATATCAGCAAGTTATCGATTATACAATTCCTGGTCTTCAAGCTTTAAAAACAACACTTAAACATAAAGCAAGAGAGTTTAAAGATGTCATAAAGATTGGTCGTACTCACTTTATGGATGCAACACCATTAACTTTAGGACAAGAATTTTCAGGTTATGTACAGCAGTTAAAAAATGGCATTGAAGCTGTTAATAGAAGCCTAAGTGGAGCAAGTGAAATTGCATTAGGTGGCACTGCTGTAGGTACTGGTATTAATACGCCAAAAGGATATTCTGAACTTGTTGCTAAAACTATTGCTGAGCTTTCGGGTTTACCAATAATTACTGCTGAAAATAAATTTGAAGCATTAGCCGCCCACGATGCGATGGTGGATTTACACGGTGCATTAAAACGAGTAGCTGTTAGTTTAATGAAAATAGGAAACGATGTTCGTATGTTAAGTAGTGGGCCAAGAAGTGGAATAGGCGAAATATTAATTCCTGATAATGAGCCAGGTAGTTCTATTATGCCAGGCAAAGTTAATCCAACTCAATGCGAAGCACTAACAATGGTTTGTGCTCAAGTAATGGGTAATGATGTTGCAGTTAGTATTGGAGGATCTAATGGTCATTTTGAATTAAATGTTTTCAAGCCTTTAATCGCATCTAATGTTTTGAGTTCTGCAAGATTGTTAGGAGAAGCAGCTTTAAGTTTTGATATTAATTGCGCACAAGGTATTGAACCTAATTACAGTGAGATTAAAAATAAACTTGAAAACTCATTGATGTTAGTTACAGCGCTTAATACCCATATTGGCTATGAAAACGCTGCTAAAATTGCTAAAAAAGCACATAAGGAGAATAAGAGTTTGAGACAAGCAGCTTTAGACTTGGAATTGTTAACCAACGAGCAATTCGATGAGTGGGTAAAACCAGAAAATATGGTTGGAACAATAGATTTGAACTAATATTTTATCTAAAACAAATATTTGAAAGGCGAATTTATTGTTCGCCTTTTTTTATTGAATATGTTTAAAGGTTTGATTCATCATGCATTTAAAATGACCTTTCGGACAAGAACTAAAGCCGATTTTGCTGCAAGGGCGACAGCTAAGGTCATTGACTTCAAGGGTTCTACATTCTGAATCATCAAAATCATTTGAATAGTAGGGAGTCATTCCAAATTCTGGTATTGTATTACCCCAAATAGAGATAATGGTTTTATTTAAGGCTGCAGCAATATGCATCATGCCAGTATCATGTGCAATAACCTTAAGAGAGTTTTTCATTATAAGTGCACTTTGGTCTATATTGAGTTTACCACATAGATTAATTGTGTTCTTACATTGTTCAGACAGCGAAATGCCCGCCTGTATGTCCTCTTTTCCTCCAATTAGTACAATGTTTTGATTTAATGAGTTACAAAGTTCAATTTGCTTAGACAGTGGAAGTTTTTTAGTTGTATGTTGAGCGCCAAGGGCATAAACAAAATAATTATCTGGCAGATTGAATTGACTGATTTCTGTAGAATTTGGAATGAAATAATCTAGTCCTTTTCCATCATTTATAATGCCTAAATGACTAATCGTATCCATATATCTATCAACGATATGGATATATGGAAGAACGTTGACTTTAAGTCTAACCATTAACCATTTCTCCCAATTAAGTTTGTCAATTTTGTATCGTTTAACTCTAAGTATCGACCAAATATTGACAGTCCTTAAATTATTGTGCAAATCAATTATCAAATCAAAATTTTCTTTTTTTAAACTTGATGTAAAATTAGTTGTACTGCCTTCTAAAAGATGCAATTTATCAATATATGGATTGTTAGATAGTAATCCATGATATTGTTTTTTAGTAGCATAATGAATCTCATGCTCAGGTTTTTGAGTTTTGAGACATCTTAAAACAGGAGTTGTTAAGACAATATCTCCAATAGAACTGAATCTTAGAATTAAAATCTTCACCTAATCTTCTTGCAAAAGTAAATTTTATCTGACAAAACCGACAGATTACTTTATTTTTTTACGTTTATTTTTTTCAAGCCAAACTTCAAACTCATTGACAGATAGGGCATTCAAACAGTTTTGAGCAGTCAGATACCCTTTTCTTGCTACATTTACACCATAACGCATATCATCTAAGCCTTCTTTTTGATGAGCATCTGGATTGATACTTATCATACCCCCTTTATTTACGGCATAGTCTATCCATCTCCAATCCATATCTAGGCGGTAAGGGTGTGCATTAAGTTCTATAACAACGTTGTTTTGAACACATGCGTCAATAATATATTTATGGTCGATTGGATAACCAGGACGCATTAATAACAGTCTACCTGTTAGATGTCCTAGTATTGTAGTATATGGATTTTCAATTGCCTTTATCAATCTTAAATGGGCTTTCTCTTTGTCCATTTTTAAATTACTGTGAATACTTGCAACAACGATATCAAATAGTTGTAGAATATCATCTGAATAATCGAGACTACCATCATTAAGTATATCACTTTCTATTCCTTTAAAAATTTTAATAGGTTTGTCTTCTTTGGCATAAACTTCATTTAAGCGGTCGATTAATTTCATTTGCTCAATTACCCTTTCAGGTTTTAGTCCATTTGCATAGGCCGCAGTTTGCGAGTGGTCGCAGATGCCAATATATTGAAGTCCAAGTCCCCTTGCAAATAAAGCCATTTCTTCTACAGTATTAAGTCCATCACTGTAATTTGTATGGTTATGCAATACGCCTTTAAGTTCCGAAAAAGTTATCAAATCAGATTGTAAAGAAAGCTTTTCAATTTCTTTTAAGCCTTCTCTCAATTCAGGGATAATATATGGTAGTTTTAAGTTGTTATAAACTTCTTCTTCCGACTCATAGTTGGCATTAATCGTTTTAAAACCAATAAGTTCTAAGTGTTCTGGAGTTGATGAAAGCTCAATTAATTTATTGCCCCAATTATCATAATCACATTTATAAAGATTGATATTTACATATTCTAGGTAGGTTAAAATATAGTGATTGTCATAACAATCTACTAATTGAAAATTACCATTGCAAAGATGTTCACTAATGGCTTGAAGATCTGAACAAACAATAAGATAGTCAATGCTGTTGACTATATCATTGAGCCTTCTAAAGTCGCCGCAAACTTCAAATTGCAGAACTTCAGGTAAATCTTTAAACAAGTCATTGATATAATTAACAATGTTTTCCATTTTAGCCCAATGGAATTTACCTTCATTACTAAATTTGAATTCAATATCAGAAATGATTTGAGATTGAGTTTTATAGCCGAATCCTTTAATTTCAACCAATCTGTTTTCACGGCAAGCATCTAGTAATTCGGGAATAGAAGTAATACCAACTTGCTTCCATAGAATTTCTACTTTTTTAGGACCTAATCCTTTTACTTTTAATATATCAATTATACCATCAGGCGTGTCTTTTAATAGATTTTCAAGATCTTGAAAAGTGCCAGTTTGAATGATTTCATATACTTTAGGAGCAAGACTTTTTCCAATTTGAGGAATTTTGATAAGTTCTTCTTCGTTTAATTCGGCAAGCGTTTGTCCTATTTTTTTAATATTAAAAGCAGCTGAGGCTAATGATTTAACTTTAAATGGATTTCCATCGTGAAGCTCATAAAGTTTAGCATATTGAGTTAAAATATTAGCAATATCGTGATTATCAAGCATGTTTTTAAATGATTTTAGAACTCAAGTCTTTCATTACAGATTTGGCATTTGAACCAAGATAAATGATAGCGTACACTGCATTTAATATGGGCATATCGGCATTTATACTATCATTTATTTCTTTCATTGTTTTAGTTGCATAAAACCCTTCGGCAATCATATTCATTTCCATTTGAGCACTTTTAACCGTGTATCCTTTCCCTAACATGTTCCCAAAGGTTCTATTTCTACTAAATTGAGAGTACGCTGTCACAAGTAGGTCGCCTAAGTATGCATTTTCTTTTACATCACGATGGGTTTGATGTCCAGCTTCAAGAAATCGTTCAGTTTCTCTAGAAGAAGCAGAGACTAAAACAGATTGGAAGTTGTCTCCATAACCTAAGCCATGACATATACCACAAGCAATAGCATAAACATTTTTAAGCACTGCAGCATATTCAATTCCGTAAATATCATCAGTTGTTTTGCAATAAATATAATGACATGCGAGATTGTCTGCAATTATTTGACTAAAGCTGTCATTTTCGGCTGCAACGGTGAGATAACTTAATTTCTCCATAGCAACTTCTTCGGCATGGCACGGGCCACTTATTGCACATATATTTTGATTAGGGACATTCCATGTATTTTCAAAATAGTGACTGATAATTTGATGGGTTTCCGGATTAACGCCTTTTACTGCCGAAATTATAAGTTTATTTTGGAAAACATCTTTCGGTAAGTTTTTGAGCACATCGTTAACAAAAGCAGATGGAACAGCAAGTAAAATGATTTCATTGTTTAAAATAGTTTGTTCAAGTTCATTACTTAAGCTTATTTTATTAAAATCAATTTTTACATCCGTAAGATACCTCGGATTGTGTGCAAATTCATTTATAAATGCAATATCATCGGGATTACGCAGCCACCATTCAATAGACTTTTCGGCCTTGTTATCGCTTAAGATTTTAATCAGTGCTGTCGCCCAGCTTCCATTTCCAATTATACCAAACTTTCTCATCCTTGTTTGCGAATTTAAAGTTTTTAATAAACAATGGTCTTTTTTTTATAAAAATTCATCAAAACTTTAGATTACAAATTGAAAGAAGCTGTTTAATATTGCATTAAAATGCTCCAAATAGATAAAATTGAAAAAGAATTTCTAAAAGGCGAAGTCAATTTACCTAGATCTAAAAGTATATTAAATCGAGAGCTTATAATAAATGCTATATCTGGAAGAATAGCTACTGATAGTTTTGAAAATGAAGCCAATGATGTAAAGATTTTATACAATGCACTTAAAAGTCCATTAAATAGCGAATTGAACTTTTTTGATGCAGGTACTCCTTTACGTTTATATTTATCCTATGCAGCAATGATGGATATTAAGGGTATTAGAATATTTGGAGATGATAGATTAATTGAGCGACCTATTTCAGATTTATTAAAGTCATTAGAGCAACTTGGAGCTGAATTTGAATTTGAGCTTAAAGGATATAGTTTACCATTAAAAATAATTAAAGGCATAGATAAAACGAAGCATGAAGTTAGAATTGATGCCTCGCGAAGTTCGCAATTTGTTAGTTCATTACTATTAATTGCACCGTATATGAAAAGTGAATTTGTTATTGAAATAGTTGGAGAGAGTCGATCTCAGCCTTATATAGATATGACAATAAAACAGATGGAATATCACGGAATAAAAGTTGAAAAACAAGCCAATATATTTATAGTTAAGCCTGCTAAATATAATATAGATAAGACTTATGAAGAATTAGACTGGAGTAGTGCTGCATTTATATATGGGATGGCTGCAATGGCTAAAGATTGTGATATATTTATACCAAAATTAAGGGTCGACTCAGTACAAGGAGATGCCTATTGTTACAAGATTTTCGAGCAACTTGGTGTCGAAACAAAAGAAGAAGAATTTGGAGTTAGATTACTTAAAAGTAAGTCCACTATTGACAAATTAGAAATAGACTTTAAAAATATTCCAGATTTATTTCCTGTTGTGTTAAGTGTAACGATTTGTTTAGGCATATCAGGGGATTTTACTGGAATCAAGAATTTACGTGAAAAAGAAAGTAATCGAGTTAAAGCAATGATTGATAATTTGATTCCAATAGGAGTAAAATTCAAAGAAGAAGAAGATAGATTGTTAACAGATCCCAATATCAATGGAGGAAAAGAAATTATTTTTGATAGTTATAATGATCATAGGATAGCTATGGCATTGTCTATATTTGCCTTTAAACAATCGATTAATATTAGAGGTTTTAAAACAGTAGAGAAATCATTTCCTGGATATTGGGCTAAATTCTCGGAATTAAGCGCCGTTGTAACCGAGGAAATCTTTAAATAGATCTAACATAAAAGTTCTATCATTTAGTTTAGATTCGAAGTTATTTTCAATAATATAATTAATTAATGCTTCATTTTTGAAGCCTTGAGCTAAAGCTTCACTGTATGGAGTAGTAGAAAAACTCACTAAAGAATATTGACTTTTAAAGATATCAGGATATTTTTCAACTAATTCGTGTTCAATATGCTTAAAATGCATAAAATCAGATTGACCTACAAGGTCACGCATTTCCACAAAATTTTTACAAGCTAGATCTGCAATCGCATTGGCATTATCAATTCGAGCTTCTTGATATTTGTTAAATATTTTTTGCCAATCAGGGTAATAAGTTTCAATAATTTCATCTAATTCGCTAACATCTTCAAAGCTACAGTTCATGCCTTGTCCATAGAAAGGGATGATAGCATGAGCTGCGTCGCCAATTAGAGCAAATTTTTTAATGACCCATGGGCTACAACGTATAGTAGCAAGGTTTCCAGTAGGATTATTGAAAAAATCATCTAAATAGTTGGGCATATAAGGTAATACATCTGGGAAGTAGAGATTAAAAAACGCTTGAACGTCTTCTTTAGATTTAAGTTTGTCGAAACTTTTTTCACCTTCATAAGCTAAGAAAAGAGTACAAGTAAAACTACCATTAGGGTTAGGCAAAGCAATCATCATAAATTCACCACGCGGCCAAATATGAAGAGCGTTTTTTTCAATGAAAAAAGAATTATTTGGTCCAGAAGGGATTTCTAATTCCTTATAGCCATAGTTTTCATAATATTGCGAATAATTGAATCGATTAGTTTTTTGCATTTCAGAACGAATGGCGGAGAATGCACCATCAGAGCCAAAAATAATATCAGCGACAATAGTTATTTTATCACCATTTTCATTTTCAATTACAGCAGTATTTAAATTTAGGTCAATATCAATGCATTTATGATTAAAGAAAAGTTGAACATTATCAAATTCGTCAGCTAATTCGAGGAGTTTAATATTAAGACCAGAACGAGAAACAGAGTTAATAAATTGACCAGAAATTCCATAAGGTTGGAAAGTTAAATCACCTGAAGTGCTATGCATCATTCTTCCATTCATTGGAATAGCATCAACTAGGACGTTTTCGGCAAGTCCAACTTTATTAAGAGCGTGAATGCCTCTAGTAGAAAGGGCTAAATTGATAGATCTACCTGCATCGGCAAGACCTTTTCTGATATCTCCACGTCTTTCGTAAAGTTCGACATTAAAACCTCTTTTAGCGAGGCAAATTGCGAGGAGAGAGCCACTTAATCCACCGCCAAT
>JADLHV010000104.1 GCA_020848595.1 Bacteroidia bacterium | reverse complement strand
AATTTGCTGCTCGATTACAAGAAATGAATGATGGTCCAAATCCAACTTTAATCAGAATTGAAACTAAAGCTGGACATGGCGCTGGTAAACCAACTGCAATGGTTATTCAAGAATATGCGGATAGATTTGCTTTTGCCCTTTATAATATGGGAATAAGCAAAATCGATTACTAATAAGCTTTTGCAAATAGCACCCTTTGTTTGGATGGCTTTCCTGAGAATACACAAGTACCATCTTCTAATTTGCTATCCAAAGGTATACATCTAATAGTTGCTTTAGTTAGCTCCTTAATTTTTTCTTCTGTTTCTCCAGTTCCATCCCAATGTGCCGAAATAAATCCACCTTTATTTTCTAATACATCTTTAAACTCTTCCCACGAATTTACTTCATGGATGCTTGAATCTCTAAATGTAAATGCTTTCTTATAAATAGAATTTTGAATTTCTTCAAGAAGTTGTTTAACATGTTGGTCTATACCCTCTATACTCACTACCGATTTCTCCTTCGTGTCTCTTCTAGCTAATTCAACTGTACCATTTTCTAAATCTCTTGGTCCAATGCCTATTCTCAATGGCACACCTTTTAATTCCCATTCAGCAAATTTATATCCTGGCTTATGTGTATCTCTATTGTCGTATTTGACACTCACTCCCAAGAATTCTAATTTCTTTTTAATATCGTTAACAGCCATACTAATTTTATCAAAATCCTCATCAGAACGATAAATAGGCACTATAACTACTTGAATAGGGGCTAAATTTGGAGGTAATACTAAGCCTTCATCATCACTGTGCGCCATTATCAAAGCCCCAATTAGTCGCGTTGAAACACCCCAACTTGTTGCCCAAACATACTCGAGTTTACCCTCTTTACTTTGAAATTTAACATCAAATGCTTTTGCAAAATTTTGACCCAAAAAATGAGAAGTGCCCATTTGCAAAGCTTTTCCATCTTGCATTAATCCTTCAATACAATAGGTTTCAACTGCACCAGCAAATCTTTCATTCTCGGTTTTTACACCTTTTATTACCGGTACTCCCATGAAATTTTCTGCAAAATCGGCATATACTTCAAGCATTTGCTTAGTCTCAATTATTGCTTCTTCTGAGCTAGCATGTGCAGTATGCCCTTCTTGCCATAAAAATTCAGATGTTCTTAAAAACAAACGTGTACGCATCTCCCACCTCATAACATTTGCCCATTGATTAATTAACAATGGTAAATCTCTATAACTTTGTATCCATCCTTTGTAGGTATTCCAAATTATAGCCTCACTTGTTGGGCGAATAATCAGTTCTTCTTCTAATTTAGCTTCAGGGTCTACAATAATCTTCCTATTCTCATCAACTTTTAGTCGATAATGGGTAACAACTGCGCACTCTTTAGCAAATCCTTCGGCATTTTTTTCTTCTTTTTCAAAGAATGATTTGGGAATTAACAATGGAAAATACGCATTAACATGCCCTGTTTGTTTGAACATCTTATCGAGTTGAGCTTGCATTTTTTCCCAAATTGCATACCCATATGGCTTAATAACCATACACCCTTTTACATCTGCATGTTCTGCCAAGTCGGCATTTTTTACGAGATTATTGTACCACTCACTGTAATTATCGCTGCGTTTTACCTTTTCGAAAGCCATGTTTGTTATATTGGAATATTTTTTGTAGATTTGATAGTGCAAAAGTATCCATAAAATACAATTGACAACAAAAAAATATAAGCGTATGAAACAAATAATCTTTTTGAGTGTATCGCTTCTGGTTTTAAGCTCTTGCTCTATTAAAAAACAAGCTTCTAATTCAACAGGTCGTACTGATGATGTTTACTTTACAGTAAATGATACAAGAAAATCTGCAGAACCTTCTACTGTTCCCCCTAGAAATTACAATGAAAGCAGTTTGCAGAATAATCAAAATTCTGGAAATACCAGAGACCCAGATGGGTATTCTGGAACTTATGCCAATCGTATGAGGTATTTTAGATCTGGTACATACTATTATGATAGCTATCGCCCTTCTATCGTGCCTTCTTTGTATTATAATTATTATTCTGGTTGGAATATCGGACTCACATTTGTTAATCCGAGATATGGTTATGTAAGTGGTTATAATAGTCCATTTTCTCCTTATTATGGTTTAAATATGCCATTTTATGATCCTTTTTATGCTAATGGTTACCCTTATATGATGATGAATGGATTCCATCATAGATACTATTTTAACCCTTACTTATACAATCCTTGTTTTTATAATACTGGTTATAATTCCTATTATCCATATTATAACCCTTATTATAATAATTTCTATAATAACAATAAACCGGCTAGTACTGGTAGTGCTCAAAATGTAAGACGAACTGGTACTTCTAATAATGTTCCAAGTTCTAATACTTCTACCAATCAGCCTCAAAATAGTACTCAGAACAATAATCAAAATAATTCTGGTGCAAAATGGTATAATGGCGGCAATAATGATCGCAGTGGTTCTGGATCTTCTGGTAGCTCGGGCTCTAGTGGTTCTAGTACTAGCGGTGGTAGTTCTGGAGGTAATAATGATAGAGGAACTTCAGGCTCGGGAGGAAGCAATAGACGTCGATAATCTATGTTGAGGAAATTCTTTTTAATGGCAATAACTTATTTTATTTTTAATGGCCTAAAAGCCCAAAATGAAGCAGATGCAATTCGATATGCTTTTCAAACGATTGGTAGCACTGCTCGTTCGTACGGAATTGCAGGCGCTTTTGGTGGTATTGGTGCTGATTTTTCTTGTGCTTCAATAAATCCTTCTGGTATGGCTCGTTATAGAAGTAACCAATTTGGTTTGAGTACTTCTTTCTATAATATTAGAGATAATGCCTCCTACATAAATATGGAATTACAAGATAAAAAGTTCAATTTCAATTTACCAAATGTAGGTTTCGTATTTAATATTCCAGGTGAAGATTTGGAAAATAAGAACCCAACTGGATTTGTTAATTTTGTTTTAGGGTTCAATATGAATCGAATGAATAATTTCCATATGAGTAGTTTTTATAAAGCTATTAATAGCTCAAGTAGTATAACTCATAATTGGGCCGAAAGAGCAACTTCAACAGGCGATATTCCGGATAATTTTAGTCGATATTCTCTTGAACTCCTTGCCTACAATGCTTGGACAATTGATAAAGATACATCATCCTTAACTCCAGCTTACATTTCTGCTTATGGTAAAAATAATTCTGTAAAAGTAGATCAGTTAGGTACTCTAACAACTAAAGGCGCTATCAATGATTATAATGTAAGCCTTGCCGCCAATTATCAACACATTTTATTGGTTGGATTGTCTGTCGGAGTTAAGTCAATTCGATATATTTACAATAGCTCATTCAAAGAAACAGATGCTAGAAATTCTCCTGTGAAAGATATTAATTCGGTTCAAATGGATGAATATATTAAAACTTCTGGCTTAGGATTAAATGCTAAACTTGGAGTAACATTTTCGCCTAACGAGAATATAAGAATTGGATATGCTTTCCATTCTCCAACTGTCTATAACCTTAAAGATTCTTATAATTACGCTATCACTAGTGTATTTGATTTTGGTGCTATCGATCAATTTGGAGATTCTAGGCTCTCTGGTAAAGTTATGACCCCCTCTGCTATTTATAATTATAAAGTTACTTCGCCTTCAAGAAATGTTTTTAGCTTTGCTTTGGTCGATAAAAATACTGGATTTATATCAGTGGATTTAGAAACAGTTAATTATTCTTCTGCTCGACTTACAGCAACTAAAAAAAATGCTAATGATTATAATTTTACTGAAGAAAATCTAAGAATTAAATCTTTATTGAATTCTAATGCTTTTAATGTCCGAATCGGTGGTGAATATATTTCAGATATTTACCGATTTAGAGCTGGTTACGCTCGATATCCAAGTCCTTATAAAAAAGATGCTGTTCCATATGTCAAAAATTTAGTGAATAATATGTATACGCTTGGATTTGGAATTAAAACTAAAAAATATGCTCTAGATTTTGCATTAGTTAACGCTCTCAGCGCTCAATATACAGTGCCTTATCAACTCTCTAACACCAATCGCACTGCATATTCGGTTACTCATAATTTAAGAAGTACCAATTTTATTATATCTACTTCTATTCCTCTTTAATAATTAACATCCACTGCCTTTAGTGGCTTCCTTTAATTTTTTAACGTATTTTTGCAGTTCCAATGCAACCAACAGATAAATACGCCGAAAGAGGAGTATCTTCTCAAAAAGAAGATGTACATAAAGCCATAGCTCATGTCGATAAAGGTTTATTTCCTCAAGCTTTCTGTAAAGTTATTCCCGATGTCTTAGGTGGTGATGAGGATTGGTGTAATGTCATTCATGCCGATGGTGCAGGGACTAAAAGTAGCTTGGCTTATATTTATTGGAAAGAAACTGGTGATATCTCTGTTTGGAAAGGCATTGCGCAAGATGCCATCGTAATGAATACAGATGATTTGTTATGTATTGGTATTTCAGATAATTTTCTATTATCTAGCACTATTGGAAGAAATAAAAAACGTATTCCAGGTGAAGTCATTGCCGAAATTATTAATGGTACTGAAGAATTTTTGGAAACGCTCAGATCCTTTGGCGTAAATGTCTATAGTGGTGGTGGCGAAACTGCCGATGTTGGTGATTTAGTTAGAACCGTAATTATCGATTCTACTTTAACTGCTAGAGCTAAAAGATCGGATATTCTCTCTAATCATCTTATTGCTCCTGGTGATGTTATTGTTGGATTTGCCAGTGATGGTCAAGCTAGTTACGAAAAACATTATAATGCTGGTATGGGTAGTAATGGTTTAACCAGTGCTCGTCATGATGTGTTTTCATCTATCTATCGCGAAAAATATCCTGAATCTTTTGATGATTTATTAAGTCCAAATTTAGCCTATTCTGGAAATATGAAATTAACGGATCCTGTTCCTGGAATTCCCTTAAATGCTGGACAAATGGTGCTATCTCCTACACGAACTTATGCTCCACTTGTTAAAAAAATACTATCAGAACACCGTTCGAATATTCATGGTATGATTCACTGCACTGGTGGTGCGCAAACTAAAGTGATGCATTTTATTAAATCACCAATGCATGTCATAAAAGATAATTTATTTCAAACTCCAGTACTTTTCAACTCTATTCAAACTCAATCTCAAACCTCATGGGAAGAGATGTATAAAGTTTTTAATATGGGACATCGCTTAGAAATGTATGTACCAGAATCTATTGCGGCCGAATTAATACAAATCTCTTCTAGTTTCAATATTAAAGCTCAAATTATTGGTAGAGTCGAAGCATCTGACTCTAAAAAGCTGAGTATTATGAGTCAAAATGGTACTTTTGTTTACTAACCATAAGTACTATTTTATCGCACAATCTATTCTCCTTTTCCCTTCTTTATTGTAAAATCACTTTTACATTTTCAAATTTATTATTTGTTCTTTTAGGGCATGTCCTGACGAATCTGCATTAATTAAACTTTTATTTAGAATTATTCTAAATAAATACTAATTTCGCAGCGGTTTTATGAATTTTTATTTGTTAATAGACAATTTATTTATTAGAGAAGGCATTAAGGCAATACTTGCTTCCAAATATCCCTCCTCTGAAATAAATTTGCTCTCAGATATTGAAGAATTAAGCTTCGATTTGATAGAACAATCGTCTATTTTTATCAGTAATGATCCTCATATTTATTACAACTATCAACCTAAAATCTCCAATTTAATTCATAAAAAAGATCTTAAAACCATTTTACTAGCCAATACTTCACAATTACTAAAATTAAAGGACAAGAGTCATTCTATTCTAAATGCAATAATATATGTCAATTGCTCTTATTCAGAACTAGAACAAGCATTGAGTTATATTCAATCGGGCATAAATTATAGATGCCGTAAAATGAACTCTGATATTAGTTGTCAAGCTGATTTTGAATCATTCTTGCAAAATCAAGGTGTTTCAAGCCGCGAGTATGAAATTATTAAGCTTGTTATTGATGGATTAAACAGTAAAGAAATAGCCGATAAACTGACTATTAGCTATAATACAGTTACAACTCATAGAAGAAATATTAACAAAAAACTTAGCTTAAAACGACCTAATGATCTTATGCGTATGTCACTTTTAAATACTAAAATCGATTAATTCAAAACTAATTGGCATTATATCTCTTTTATACTTCCTCATTTTTATTTAAAACTAGTCTATAAATAACTATAATATTATTATATCATTATATAACTAAAATCAATATTTTTATTAAAATCTAGCTCTAACAATAAATCTAAATAAACTAAATTTGCAGCGCATTTAATCTTAATCTACTCAATGTATAAACTTATCTTTTTTCTCTTTCTATTCGTTTCATTTTCAATTAAAGCTCAAACTCAAGACAGCACTAAAAAGGAGTCTCATCTTAAAAATATAACGCAACTCACCTTTGGTGGCGATAATGCAGAAGCTTATTTTAGTTTTGATGGCAAGTTCTTAAGTTTTCAATCTAATAACCCAGCTTGGGGACTAAAATGCGACCAAATATATTCTATGAATATAAAAAGAGCTAAAAAAGAAACAGATAAATACAAACCAAATCTAATTAGCACGGGCAAAGGCCGGACAACTTGCTCGTATTATTTACCTGGCGATAAAAAAATTCTATTTGCAAGTGTTCATCATTATATAGACTCTTGTCCAACGCTTGTTATTCCAGATATAGCTAAGAATAAATACCTTTGGGGCATCAATCCAGAATACGATATTTTTGTTTCTGATTTAAAAGGCCAAATAGTTCAACAACTTACAGATTCATTCGGATATGATGCAGAAGCTACTGTTAGTTCAAAAGGTGATAAAATCGTGTTTACAAGTACCCGTAGTGGAGATCTTGAATTATGGATTATGAATATAGATGGTTCTGGATTGAAACAAATTACTACTGGATTAGGCTATGATGGTGGTGCTTTCTTTTCACCAGATGGAACAAAGATTGTTTTTAGATCTTCTAGACCGCAAACGGAAGCTGAAATCAAGGAATATAAAGAATTATTAGCACTTGGCCTAGTAGCACCAACCAATATGGAAATATATGTATGTGATACCAATGGTCAAAATTTAAAACAAATAACCCACTTAGGTAAAGCTAATTGGGCACCTTATTTTCATCCCTCTGGAAATAAAATAATATTTTCTAGCAATTACGCATCTACTAGGGGATATGCATTTCAACTTTATATGATAAATCTTGATGGCACAGGATTAACTCAAATTACAACAGAAAGTAATTTTAATGCATTTCCAATGTTTAGTCCTGATGGTAAAAAATTAGTATTTAGTAGTAATAGAAATAATGGTGGAACTAGAGATACCAATCTTTTTATTGCCGATTGGATAGAATAATATAAATATCTATTAACGAAAAGCTAATAGAATCAGTATTCCTACAATTATTCTATAATAGCCAAATGGTTTAAATCCATGCTTATTTAAAAACCCTACGAAGCTCTTAACAGCTATTAAGGCTACAACAAAGGCTACAATGTTTCCGACTATAAACATTTTTAAATTATCTGGACTATAAGTAATCATTTCTAGTCCTTTCATTTCTGAGCCCATATAGGTCCAATCTTTAACAAAAACAGAATAAACAGTTACGGCAAGCATTGTTGGGACCGCTAAAAAAAACGAAAACTCTGCGGCTGTCGTACGTTTTAACCCTTGTTGCATGCCTCCAATGATTGATGCTGCAGAGCGACTAACTCCAGGCATCATAGCTAAACACTGCCAAAATCCAATAGCTACAGCCGATTTAATACTAACCGATTTTTCATCTTCAACAGTGTGTTTTGTAAATAGTTTATCTATAAATAATAAAATTACACCACCTAATATCATAACAATAGCAATAGGTACAGGTCTTTCTAAAACAGATTCAATTAAATCATCAAAAAGATACCCTAAAACTAGTGCAGGAAGTACCGCTAATGCTAGTTTAATATAGAACTTATAATGGTTAAAATCAAAGAATTTGCGCCAATACATGACGACTATTGATAAGATAGCACCAAACTGAATGCTAACTTGAAACATTTTGACGTAAGTATCTTCTTGATTACCCAACCATGAACTTGTAAATATCATGTGTGCTGTAGAAGACACAGGAAGGTACTCTGTTAGACCTTCAACTACAGCAACTATTACGGCTTCAATTAAATTCACGTGCCAGTCTCCTGATTATCCGAAGATTTTGGTGCATGTAGAATACTGTATACGCCCAATGCAAATCCAATTAATACAATGATTGGAGCCACAGTAATTTTAATTGGATCATCGAAAGGTTTTTCTTTCCCCATTCCCATAACAATAAAGCCTAAAACTATAATAGCTAAACTGATTATAAGCAATCTATAATTCTGCTTATTAAATACCATAGGCAAGTCGTTTACCTTTTTTTCGGCAGGTTTATTTACTTTTTTTCTATTTGTGGTTGCCATCTTGTTAGATTAATAAAGTTGGTCTATTTTCAATTTTAAATATCTCTTTGTTGCAAAAAATACACTTATCCAAGATATTATAACGGCCAAAACTAATAAAAATCCTGCTAATAGTGCGTATTGTACTATAAATAATTGCCAATAATTTTGATTAAGCTGCATTTCTGACAGATAAACAATACCCGAAAGCATGCCACAAGCGACTAAAACTGAAATTATTGCGTATAAAGTATACATGCCTAAAAATGGTTTTATTATAAACCAATCTGATGCTCCAACATATTGCATACTTTTAATGAGAAATCTTCGTGCAAACATATTTATCCTAACAGTACTATTAATAAGCGCTAAACTAATCAGCAACATAATACCTGCTATACTAATTAACACAAGTCTTACCATTTTGAAGTTCTGATTAATCTGTGTTAGAAGATTCTTCCCTAAATCATCTTTTGCATAATTGACATCATCAACATTAGGCAAAAGTTTCAATTGTTGTTCAATCAAATTAATTTTATCCTCTTCAGCAAAATCCGATTTAATATTAATTTGAATAGCGTGTGGTATTGGATTAAAACCTAAAGTTTTTATAAAATCGTTTCCGAGGCGTTTTATTTCCTTTCTAGCTGCTACTTCTCGGTCTATAAATACGGTACTATTAACAAAACTAAGCTTTTTTATTTCCTTCTCTGTACTTCTTGCATCATCTGCATTTGTGGTATCACTAAAATAGACGAAAACCTCAAAATTACCTTGATAAAATTCTGCAATATGTTTAGCATAAATGGTAATAATACCAAGCAAGCCAACAATAAACAGGACCAAAGACATACTAATTATCGTTGGCCAAAAGGATGTTCGTTTCTTGTATTTGTTTTCTTGATTCAAAAGTAGATAGATTTAAACGGCTACTGGCGCCTTTATTGCAGGATGTGGATTGTAATTTTCTAATTCGAAATCTTCAAATTTAAAATCGAATATAGATTGAACATTGGGATTGATTTTCATAGTTGGAAATGGTCTTACATCTCTGCTTAATTGAGTTTCAACTTGGTCAAAATGATTGGTATAAACGTGCGCATCACCAAATGTATGAACAAAATCACCATATTCTAAACCACTCACTTGAGCTAACATCATGGTTAATAATGCATATGATGCAATATTGAAAGGGACTCCTAGAAATATATCAGCACTTCGCTGGTAAAGCTGACAAGATAATTTGCCATCTGCTACATAAAATTGAAATAAACAATGACAGGGTGCTAGGGCCATTTTTGGTAAATCAGCAGGATTCCATGCACTTACAATCATCCTTCTACTATCTGGATTTTTCTTAATTGTTTCTACTACTTCTTGTATTTGGTCTATCACTAATCCATCTGGACCAGCCCAACTTCTCCATTGTTTGCCATAGACAGGGCCAAGATTACCGTTTTCATCTGCCCATTCGTTCCATATACTAACTCCATTATCTGTTAAATAAGCAATATTTGTTTCTCCTTTTAAAAACCAAAGTAATTCGTGTATTATGGACTTTAAATGGACCTTTTTAGTTGTGACTAATGGAAAGCCTTTTTGAAGATCAAATCGCATCTGGTATCCGAATACACTCTTTGTTCCTGTACCAGTCCGATCGCTTTTTAAAAGACCATTCTCATATACATAACTTAAAAATTTTTCATACTGATCCGACATGCTTCAAAATTAGCCATTTTGATACGGATTACCATTAACATGTTTTTAACTCATTATGTGATTTATCCTTTTTCGAGGATTTGATATATTGTCCTACTCAATCATTATTAATTTACTAAAATTTAGACAATAAATAATCACTTACCTTAAATTGTGTTTCAAGGTACTAAAATAACAAATTAAATTTTTAATTTACCAAATGGTATCTCTAAAATCAAGTGTAACGCCTTGGTCGACTCTTTGAGCACTCATGGCATGGTCTGTATTCCAAAAAAACTTCCAATAAACTGGTTGAAATCCAGATTGAGTTACAATCTTCATGGTGTCTGTATCTGCTGTGCCATACCAAGACCAAGAACCAGATGCGCCATAAGCGCCACCGGTTTTAAAATCATGGGTCACTGAACTGCCTTGACTATACCATTTCTTTGGTGTTAGTGTCGACTTGTTAAGTGTTTTTTGGGCAGGAGTGTTGTTAGTTGGCGTATTATCTTCTTCCTTGCTACATGCGGAAAAGAGGAAACCAAGGACTGCGATAAAGACGACAACCTTTGTAATGGAAAGGTATTCGTTCTTCATAAATGCAAGTAATTAATTAAACAATTTTACTAAAACTAAACTGAATTTGCTAATTTTTTTAATTAAATTGACGTAATAAAGACATTTTAAGAATTCAATTACATGATTTACAATAAAATCTATGTGATGCAGTTTATTTATAAATGTCTTTGCGATCTATCTTTCTATTAATCCTTATTGCCGGCCTGGGTTTAAAATTTATTGATATCAAACATAATGATATAAATAATTCTATTCAGAAGAGTCAAAATTATACTTTAAAAAACGACTCAATTTCTGCAATCATTATTAAAAAAGCAGAAAAATACGCACGAAAACACTTAATGGATACAACTTTCGCAATTTTAATTGACTATAAAATACATTCAGGTAAGAAAAGAGCTTTTCTAGTTGACTTAAAACATAAATTACTTTTTGATAGCTTTCTTGTTAGCCATGGCTGTGGCAACAATCCATGGGGACTTGATCATAGTCGTTTAAAACCACAGTTCAGTAATACCCCAGATAGCCATTGTAGCTCTCTAGGACATTATAAAATTGGAAAAAGAGGTTATAGTTCATGGGGAATTAATGTCAAATATTTATTATTTGGTTTAGATTCAACTAACTCTAATGCTCTTAAAAGACAAATCGTTATGCATGGATGGGCTGATATCTCAGATTCTGAAACCTACCCTATTGGCTCTCCAGAAGGATGGGGGTGCCCTGCTTTTAGTAATAATGCAATGACTACTATTGATTCAATACTAAATAAATGCCAACGACCAGTATTATTGTGGTCTTTCTAAATTAAAATTGCATTCTGCATTCTTTCTAAAACCAAAAATTTATCATTGCTGTAACTATTGGTAAACTATTGTCGTTTAACTAATAATCCGAATGACTCAAAAGGAATACAATAAGTCTGTCGATTTGCATTCTAAAGCACTTTTTAGATTCATTTTTAAAAATTTGAATGTTAGAGAAGATGCTGAAAATATTGTTCAAGATACTTTTGAAAGTTTATGGATAAATAGAGAGAAAGTAGAATTTGAAAAATGTAAAAGTTGGATTTTTACTACTGCTTATAGGAAAATGATTGATGGTATAAGAAGAGAAAAGAAAATAACTGAAATGCCAGAATCTTATAGAGAAAAAGGAAGAGAAGCGGCACAACCTGATTTAAAATCGATAGTCAACAAAGCCATGGAACTATTGCCAGAAATGCAAAAATCTGTAATTATGCTTCGAGATTATGAAGGTTACGATTATGCTGAAATCGGTAAAATTACTGGACTCAATGAATCGCAAGTTAAAGTATACATTTTTAGAGCAAGACAAACACTTAAAAATTACTTAGTAAGTTTAGAAAATATTATATGAAATCAATTAATAATGATAACATAGACGAAATAATGTTCCAGATTCTCGAAGGCGAGATTATTGGAGACGAAAAAACCAGACTTTTAGAAGCCATTGCTGCTGACCCTATATACTCTAAATTATGGGCTACTTGGCAAAATACTATTATTAGTCCGGATGACGAGATTGTATACTCGAACGAACAACTTAAAAAACGTGCCGTTCCTATTTTTCACATAAATTTTCGATATGCCGCTGCTGCTGCAATTGTTTTTGCAATAGGCTTAGGCGCTGCTTATAAGCTAGTTTTTAATGATAAGGATGCAATACAAATAAGCGGTATCGTGCCGCCTAAACCAAATAAACCTGTAATTCAAACACCATTACAGCCTGATAAAGTTACTACTAATCCATTGATAAATCCTTCCTTTTCTGATACCGTCGTTTCTTATAAAGAAAAAGCAAAATTTATGGTAATCAAAAATCAAAAAAGAAACAATCCTATTGAGTTACCTATT
>JADLHV010000103.1 GCA_020848595.1 Bacteroidia bacterium | reverse complement strand
GTGCTCTTATATTTTTCTTCGTTTACATATATATCAATCGAATCAGAATTATAAGACAAAAATCTGTTTCTGAACTCGAAAAATTTAAACTCGAAAAGGCTCTTCAACTAAACGTTTTAAGTAGTATTCGCTCGCAAATGAATCCCCATTTCATTTTCAATGCTCTAAATACCATTCAAAGTTATATTTATCTCAATGATAAAAAACAAGCTATCAATTATCTAGGCAAATTTTCTATTTTAACACGAAAAATTCTTGAAGAATCTAATAGAGAAACGATTACTCTTGGAGAAGAAATTGAAACTTTAGACTTGTATCTTCAATTAGAAAAAATGCGATTCGAAAACACACTCGAATACGCTATCGAACTTGTCGATATTAGATACCCTGAACAATATAAAATCCCTCCAATGTTGATTCAGCCGTATGTTGAAAATGCAGTAAAACACGGCTTAATGCATAAAACTAGCAATAGGAAAATTAAAATTACATTTTCTTTTAGTGATATCGATCAATTATTACAAGTCAATATAGATGACAATGGTATTGGAAGAAAACGATCTGAAGAAATTAATTTTAAGAAAAATGCTGCTCATCGATCATTTTCTACTAGGGCCAATAAAACCCGTTTAGATATTCTTAATAGCGACAGAATCAATCCTATAAGTATAAGAATAATCGATAAATCAGATGAGTATAACAATCCTCTTGGAACTACTGTACAAATCAATATACCCGTTTTATAAATCGGAAGGGCTTAATAACAAATTAATGATAATAATAGGTCAATTAAAAAACAAATTTGAATGGTGTTAAAAGCAATTATTATAGATGATGAACTAAGAGCAGTAAAGTTGCTTCAAGCTATTATTGAAGATACTTGTTTAGAAGATGTATCGGTCGTTGCTACTTGTAATGATTTGCCTGAAGGGGTCAAAGCCATTAAAAAACATAAACCAGATCTGGTGTTTCTTGATATCGAAATGCCTGGTTATAGTGGTTTACAAATTCTAGATTTCTTTAATGAGGATGAAATCGATTTTGAAATTGTCTTTACTACCGCTTACAATGACTATGCTCTTCAAGCTTTTAAACTTTCTGCTATCGATTATCTTTTAAAACCTATTCAGCCTGAATTGATTAGAGAAGCAGTAAATAGAGCTATAAATAAAATTAATAAGCCACTTAATTTACAGAGATATAATGCTTTAAGACAAAATCTAGATACTGAATCTTCTAAAAAGGTGGCTGTGGCTATTGGACAATCTATTAAATTTCTCAATATGGATGAGATTGTTTTCATTAAAGCAGATGGAGCATACTCCGAAATAGTGATGAGTGATGACAATAAACTTGTAATCTCTAAAAATTTAAAACATTTTGAAGATATTTTGTCTTCTATTAAGTCATTTATTCGTGTCCATAAATCGTACCTTATTAATACTAAATTCGTTAGCGAATATGTTAAAAGTGATGGCGGTTACTTGATTCTTAAAGAGAAATATGAGGTTAATATAACTCATGATAAAGTTGAAAAACTTCTTCAAGTAATAGGCACAAATTAGATATTAAATTACTTCTTATAATTAACGAAATCGGGGGGTACTTTTCCTCCCTTTTTCTATTGTAGTCGATTCATCTTCTTATCTTTACCACTTAAATCTATTTGAAATTGAACAGTAATTTCATAAACTTGAATACGTCTGTATTTTCATGTGTCCCTCTAAATAATGATGCACCTGGTCCAAATGCATAAATTGGCACCATAATACCCGAATGGTGTGCACTAGCGTAATGATGTTGAATCGAACGTGGCGATAGGGTACCCGCGTCTAAGGTTAGTCCACCTGTCTCGTGATCTGCTGTTACTATTACTAAGGTATGACCATCTTTCTTGGCAAAGTCAATTGCTGTTTTTATTGCTAAATCAAAGTCGCGCAACTCGCTAATAGTATAATTAAAATCTGTATCATGCCCACCCCAATCAATCTGACTGCCTTCTACCATCAAAAAGAAGCCTTTTTTATTATTGGCTAAATGTTTAATTCCTAATCGAGTTGCATCATTTAACCATGCGCCTCTTTCGTTTGCTTTAGGTGGATGAATACTATCATTATAAAACCAAAACTGCTTTTTTAAAGCATCCATATTTCCACTGCTCTTGCCTGTTTGAATTGCGTATCCATTTTGAATTAATTTATTTAAATCAAAATAAGGTTTACCTGTACTTGCTACAAAATCAATATTTTTATTGTAAAAATCCTGTGCTATTTCTTGATGCATCTCTCTATTTGCTTGATGAGCAAAAAATGAAGCTGGTGTGGCATGTGTAATACTGCATGTAGAAATAAGTCCACTTGATAAACCATTCTTCTCAGCTAATTCAAGTATAGAGATTAGTGGCATAGTGTCCATACCTACCCCAATTGCGCCGTTATAGCTTTTCTCTCCTGTACTAAAAGCAGTAGCTCCAGCAGCGCTATCTGTAATATAATCGTTTGCCGAAGACGTTTTAATAAAACCCAAATCTGTGAGTTGATCTAGCGTCAATCCACCATATATAAATGAAGCCGCCGATATTTGTGCTAAGCCCATTCCATCACCTATAAGTAAAATGATGTTTAATGGTCGCTCTGCTTCTTTTGCAATGACTTTAGCGCCTCTATTACAGTTTACAAATAGCAAAAGACAAGCCATAAGAAATGCTAGACTTTTTTTAGTATTCAACATATTACAAATTTGAGTGATTTCAGACAAAAAATCTATTATTTCGGTTAAGTTCAATTGAATTTCTTTTTTAATCTACTTAATTTTGATTCTATGAGATATAAAGTTTGCCTCGAATGCAGCAAACCTATGATTGGGAGGCGTGATAAAAAATTTTGTGATGATGGGTGTCGAAACGCTTATCACAATCGACTAAATAGCGAAAGACCGTATTCTGTTAGGTCGGTCAATTCTATTCTTAGTAAAAACAGACGAATTATTAGTCAGATACTATTGAAGGAATCAAATCAACTCATTCCAGAAAATAAATTGATAAAAATGGGATTCAATTTTGATTATTTTACTAGTCAAACAACTAAAAATAACAAAGTGTATAAATACTGTTATGAATATGCTTATGTAAATGAAGATAAAGATCAATACTTTTTATTCCCAGCACCAACTAAGCAATAGTATCGAGCCAATTTTTAAGTAACTTTAGACCAAATTGAGTTAAAATGGCTTCTGGATGATATTGCATTCCGGAAATAGGTAATCGAACATGGTCGAATCCCATGCATTCTCCTTCTTTTGTATAAGCGGTTGTTACTAAACTTGGAGAATTGGAAAGCTTTAAGATAAGGCTATGATATCGGCAAACTTCAAAAGTATTTGGCAATCCCTTATAAATGCCCTTCCCAGTATGTTCTATATAAGACACTTTTCCATGCATTGGTTTCTGTGCCAACAATAATTCAGCGCCAAAATATTGTCCTAATGCTTGATGCCCTAAACAAATTCCTAATATTGGAAACTTACCTACCAACTGAGGTAAAACTTGCATTAAATTACCTGATTCGTCTGGAGTATTAGGTCCAGGTGAAATAACGACTTTATCGAAATCTAAAGTTTGTATTGTATCAGAATTTATTTGATCGTTTTTAACGACCAACACCTCCTGACCCAGTTGCAGAAAATAATCCCTGAGATTAAATGTAAATGAATCGTAATTATCAATAAGCAGGAGCATAATACATCCTAAAACCAATTCTAGTAGGCTCTAGCGTTGTTTTTCTCCATAAAATATATGAAGGCGCGATTGGTAATTTTGTTGCCACCTGGAGTCGGAAAATCGCCTGTGAAATACCAATCACCTGTATGGTTTGGACAAGCAACATGTAAATCATCAACTGTTTGGAATATAATTTGAACTTCAGATTCGAAATCTTCGGGTTTTACTATTTCAGCAATTTTATTCGATATTTCTTCTTGAGTAAACAATTTATATAATGCAATAACTTGATTTTGCATTTGCTCAACAGGTTTTTGCATTTCGGCCTTACATGCAGCATAAGTTTCGTCTAATTTATGCATCAAATTGCGGTCTTTAAGCAAATCGAGTAATGCTCTAAAAGCAACAAAATCTTTCAATCTGCTCATATCGATACCGTAACAATCTGGAAATAAAATTTGAGGAGCACTCGAAAGAACAATTATCTTTTTAGGTTTTAAACGTCCTAAAATTCTTAAAATACTAGTTTTTAAAGTAGTACCTCTAACGATAGAATCATCAATGATAACCAATGTATCCTTATCTGGCTCGATGATACCATAGGTTACATCATAAGCATGACCAACCAAATCTTCACGGTCGTTATCATTGGTAATAAAGGTACGCATTTTTGCATCTTTAACCAATATCTTTTCACGACGAATTCTATATGTTAATATTTCTCTAATTCGCTCTTCAGTTAAAGTGTCGCGTTCGGCCATTAATACTTCAGAACGTCTTATTTTCAACCAATCATTTATACCATCAATCATTCCATAAAATGATGTAGCTGCAGTATTGGGAATATAGGCAAAAACTGCATTTTCTATATCATAATTGAGAGCATCTAATACTTTAGGAGCTAATAATTTTCCAAGAGTTTTTCTTTCAGAATAGATATCGGCATCATTACCTCTTGAAAAATAAATACGTTCGAATGAGCAAGATTTTTGCGGTTTTGAATCTAAGATACGTTTCTCTTCAAAAGACCCATCTTTTTGAATAATAAGAGCGCAGCCTGGAGTAACTTCTTTAATTGTTTTATAATCTACATTAAATGAAGTTGTGATAGCAGCTCTTTCACTTGCTACAACCAACATCTCATCATTAGCATACCAAAAAGCTGGTCGAATTCCGTTTGGATCGCGAATAACAAAAGATGCTCCGTGACCTATCATTCCGACCATACTATAACCACCATCAGTGCGTTTGAAAGCATTTTTAAGAATGTTTTCAATATTTAAGTGCTCTTTTATTTTCTGAGTTATCTCAAAATTCGTATAACCATCTTTCTTAAATTGCTTAAATAATCGCTCATTCTCTTCATCTAAAAAGTGACCAATTTTTTCAAGCATTGTCACATTATCACTTATTTCTTTAGGCTGTTGTCCTAATTCTATAAGTTGAGTAAATAACTCGTCTACGTTGGTAAGATTATAATTCCCAGCTAAAACGAGATTACGACACATCCAATTATTTTGTCTTAAAAATGGATGTAAATTCTCGAGATTATTACCTCCATGAGTTCCATACCTTAAATGGCCTAATAATAATTCTCCTGCATAAGGAAAATTCTCTTTGAGATAAAGAGCATTATTCATCATTTCAGGATCTAATTCCTGCAATGTATTATTAACTTCATCAAATATCCCCGCTACTGGATTAGGATCATTGGATCGTTTTCGGGCTAAATAACGCTGACCAAACTGTGGATCTAGCTTGATAACACCGATTCCAGCGCCATCTTGTCCACGATTAATCTGTTTTGCCATTAAGAGCTGAAGTTTTTTCAGACCGTAAAATGGCGTACCATATTTTTCAGTAAAATATTCTAGGGGTTTTAGAAGCCTGATGAATGCGATACCGCATTCGTGCTTGATGGCATCACTCATTGTTTGAAATTCTCTGCAAAGATAATGATTTTTATAGGGGTATAAAAATAGATAAATACTATTTTTAAATAACCGTAAACTTTATTCTATTTTTTTATGAAGGATTCTTAATTTGAAATTCTATTTGGTCTCTATGCCATAACATTTAGAATAACTTAATTTTATTTAATAATCACATTCACTTCGGTGCTCATTGCTGGACCATAAGACAAATGTAGTCCATTAGCAAATTGAAGTCTTAATTTATGAGAACCGCTTGTTAACATTGGGTACTTGCTCAATGTCAATGTGTCTAATAATTGTCCTTTACCAAAATGAAAATAACCACTACTTTCTTGTCCCATTGGTACCATTTTATTAGCTGGAACCGGACCTTGGTCTACAAACAAATGATGATGACCTTTGTCTGTATTTGGTACTGAAGCAGGCTCTACTTCCATACCTTCTACTCCAAACTCAACTACAAATGGCAAAGTGATTTCTTGACCATCCTGCAAATTTTTAAAGAATACTTTTTGTCCCGGCTTTATTGCAACCGTATCTATAGTTTCTTCCATACCACTATCTTGATTATGACCTTCGTGGTTGTCTTCTGTATTGGCAGTTTGGTTACTGCAAGCTGCAAAAACCAATGCTACTGAGTAAATGGCAATTTTTTTCATATTTATATCTAATACGATTCAAAATTAAGGATTTAATCTCCTAGAAACAAGAGTTTATTGACCAATTCTGGCAATGCCTTAGCAGCCGTATTTCGAATAATCCTAATTCCTTTCTTTATTTCTTCATTATGCCTATTTGGGTCAATTAAATACACTTCACAATGAATAGGCGCATAATGAAGTAAACCAGCCGCTGGATATACTTCCAATGAAGTGCCTACTATCACTAAAATATCAGCCTTTTCAACATATTCTATCGCCAATTCAATCATTGGAACTGGCTCTCCAAACCATACTATATTTGGTCGCAATAAAGTCCCTTTTCGACATTTTGAACCGTATGGTATTGATTGATAGCCAACCTCATATACATCCTCCTCGTATTGTACACTGCGCATCTTCGTTAATTCTCCATGCAGGTGCATCACCATCTTGCTACCTGCTCTCTCATGCAAATCATCAACATTTTGTGTAATAATTATTGTCTCATATTTATCTTCAAGATGCTTTAATGCGATATGTCCAGCATTAGGCTCTACTTCCGCTAATTGAGTGCGTCGTTGATTGTAAAATTCTGTAACTAATTTTGGGTTTTTAATCCAAGCTTCTGGACTAGCAACTGCTATTACATCATGACCTTCCCACAATCCACCCGCATCTCTAAATGTCTTCAATCCACTTTCGGCACTCATGCCTGCTCCACTTAAAACTACTACTGTTTTCATAATTTAATATTGATAATATTTGAATTAAATATAGATAACATTTATAATACTATTGAAACATATTAATATTAGATTCAAACAAGTCTTACAAATTACGACTTAGCGTTAAATACTGCTTCAAATTGATGACATTTTTTAATGAAATATCTAAACACTATGCTACCTTTAAGTACTTGTGCACTAAAATAAGCCTTATTGCCATTAACCACTTTACGTTTCGATTTCCAATAACCAAGTCGGAAAATAAAATCTTTATGCGCAGAAGCAATAGCTTTAAAATCGCCAATTTTTCCTTGAAATAAAAATCTATAGGCAGCAACGATATCCAAAAATATCCGCACCATAAAAATACTCAATATTTTACCCTTTGGTAAATTTTTAAGCAATAAAATCAAGCCATTTCTAAAGTTATAATAGGTCTTTCTGGGATTAGTCTTTTGAAGTGTACCGCCACCAACATGGTAAACAATACTTTTAGGACAAACCCACACTTGATGACCTGCATTTTGTAAACGCCAACACAAATCAATTTCCTCCATATGGGCAAAAAAATCTTCATCTAATCCTCCTATTTGATGATAGGTATCTGCATGTATGAATAACGCCGCACCACTTGCCCAAAAAACTTGTCTTGAATCTTCATATTGTCCTTTATCATTTTCGAGACTATCAAATATTCGCCCTCTACAAAATGGAAAACCGAATTGATCTATAAATCCACCAGCAGCTCCAGCATATTCAAAAGCATTTTTATCGTGATATGCAAGCAATTTAGGTTGAACAGCAGCAATTTCAGAATTAGAATTTACCAATTCTACCATAGGACTTATCCAATTAGGTTCAACTTCAACATCACTATTTAACAATACATAATAATCGGCTTTTACTTGCTTTAATGCTCTATTATAACCACCAGTAAAACCATAATTTTTATCTAATTGAATTATTGTTACTTGAGGATATTGCTTTTTAACAAATTCTACAGAATCATCTTGTGAATCATTATCGGCTAAAACAATTTCTAAATTATCGTATTGTGTCGCTATAACCGAAGGCAAATAACGTTCGAGAAACTCTCGTGTATTAAAATTTAATATTACTACTGCTACTTTAACGCCCATTTCAGTTTTCACTTTCAGTTTTTGTGTCAATAGTTGATTCAAAAGGCACAAAAACAAACTGAGCACCATGTTCAGTTACAAGAAAGATGCAACATTGTGTACTAGGGTCTTTATAAGCTTTCTTAAATTTCTCGACATTAGCAGGCAGAACAATTTTCTTTTCTACCAAGTCCTCTAAGGTCGTTGCTTGAATTGTAAAATTAATATCTAATTCCTCTCTATCTAAAATGACTTCACCAAGTGTTACTTCTGCTTGATGGGCAATAAATATAGGATATTGACTAAATCCTTCCGAAATAATGTCTTGACTCACCTCTTTTATCGAGTCCTTGAAAAAATTCAAGTCAAGCCTTAAGGTGTTCAAATAACTCTTTAACATTTCTTCGGTCATCATAATTAGCGGCAAATTTAAGAAATTCCCTCCTCTTCTTCAACATTACTACCAGGCAGTGTTTCTGTTACTAAAACTTCCTTTTTAAGATAGTATTTTACAAAATTACACCAATGACAATATTCTTCCCCACATCCCTGTTCAAATTCATGTGCTTTTATGCGTTTATAAGTATCCTTAATTTGAGATTTAACCATTTCTATATCCTTTGGACTTATAGCAAAAATTTCTTTATGGAATTTATTTTGTTTATTTGGTTCTACAAAATTCATCTCTCCTCTGGTCATTTGCCAAGCGTGATTGCGGTCGTTATCTATCAATAAGTTATAAAAAACCATTTGACGCCAATAATCACCTCCGTATGTTTCCTCAAAATGCCCTTCTTTAGGTTCATCTTTGGGTGGTTTACATTTCTTTAATGCCTTTTCAAAATCCCCCGTTTTAAAATCTATCACATAAGCATCATTTCCATTGAAAACAATTTTATCGAGCTTACCTTTTATTGGCACCCCACTAACTTCAATATTTGTCATATTGCGCTCAACTACAAAAACCGTATCTTTCAACCACTCTTTTTTATACTCTGCATAGTATTTAGGCAAAATAATCTTTCCGTGATCCAAATAACGCTTATACCCGGCTTCTGTAAAACTATCTCGATTAAAATACATAGAACGTGTAAAGAATTCTATCATTTCATCTAAAGTTGGTAAAACTTTTTTATCATTAATTACTCTAAATACTTCTTCTAATGCTGAGTGCATTGCCGTACCAAAACTTGCACTCTCACTTTTAGCACTTGGTACTTTTAAAACATGGTTAAAATAAAAAGTTATTGGACACTTCAAATACGTGTTTAAATGCGTTGCCGAAAGCGTGTACTTCTCTAATAAAACATCTAAATAATCATGGTCGAGTAATTCAAAATCAGGCACCTCTTCAAATTGATAAAATTCAGATTCGAAATTTAAAACATCTTCATCACTAACAAATGGATGCGTTTCTTTAATACCCGCCAACTCTTCTAATTCGGCTAAAAATTGAAGTTTATTTAAGTCCTTATCTTTTAAATCTTTTTTGAAATACGAAATATGTAAACCCGATTTAGCACGTGTCATTCCAACATACATTAAACGTCGAATTTCTTCAATATCAGAGTCATCTCCCGTTCCACTCATATATTTACTTAATCCAAAATCTCTTGAATTTCCACGCTTTTTTATCCATTCGCTATCTATACATCGAATTATAAATACTTGTTCAAATTCTAGTCCTTTACTGCCATGTAATGTCATCAAATTAACACTATCAGGAACATGTAAGACCTGCATGGCCTCGATAGGTATCTCAAAATTTAGGTAAACATCTACCGTTTCTAAAAAGCCCTTTAAATTCATCTCAGGTTTACGAGCCGCTTCTTCTTTAACAAAATCAAAGAATGTGCGTAAAATTTGCATTTGCCAACGTTTAGTATCAGCATGCATTACATGTGACAAAATACCTCCTTTAGCAATAAGACGCTCAACTAATTGAGGTACAGTAACATTCTCTGCTTGCTTTATCCAATACTCCAAATCACTTGCAATACGTTTAATTTCTGTCTTAGAACCATGGCCCGGAATTGCGCTAAACATATCTTGTTGACCTCCTATCTCTTCTTGCAAAATATCACGCCATTTCCCTCCTTTGCGTTTATTGACTTCTACACTCAATTTTGCCAAGTCTAATGGATCTATCTCATAAAAATCATAATTCAATATTTCAAATATGTATGGCTCGCCCGAATAAGGCTTTTTACTCTCTGCATTTATATAACGCAGAATAGTAATCAACTTCTTGACTAATAATTCATGTAAAATATTTATCTTACGCTTAGAGGTATACGGTATCCCTTTGGCATTAAAATACTTGACAAGATTCTCTACATGTTTGTGGTTGCGATACAATACCGCCATCTCTTTATAGGGCATTCCAGCTTTATGCAAACGCTCAATCTCCATACCAACTGCCACCGTTTCTTGCATTGGATTTTCATAAGCATGAATTGCAGGCAAGTGGTCCATAGAACTATAATCTGGATTTTTAGATTCGAGATGTTTATTTATACCTTGTAACCGCTCTAAATTAATATTTATTAAAGCCCTAGATGCATCTAAAATTGGCTGAGAAGAACGGTAATTATCTGATAAAACTGTCGTATATAAATGGTCTTTATACTGGTTTGCAAATGATTCAATATTATCTTTGTTAGCTCCTTGGAATCTGTATATAGATTGATCTTCATCGCCAACTACAAATAAATTTGGCACTTCCCAATAATCTGCTAAAAAGTTGATTAATTTTAATTG
>JADLHV010000102.1 GCA_020848595.1 Bacteroidia bacterium | reverse complement strand
TATTAATTTCATCTATAGAGAGACTTACAGAATTGAAATCAGACCCACGCTTTGAATGGGTATCAGACTACGATGGTTGGCCGATGGATTAAATAAAAAGAGGGATTTTATCCCTCTTTTTTAATTTAGCAACTTTCTGATGACATAAAAACAAAAGTTGTTCCGCTGAACCCTACTCCATAATAAATTTGTTTTTTAGTCATATCGTTTAATCCATGTAAATGTTGTTTATGCGATTCCGAGTTCATCAAAGCATTATACGCTGCTCTTGCGTCTGCTGTTCCTCTAACTAATGATTCAACTGCGTTTCCATTTTCATTGTATGGGTGATTACATCCGAATCTTTTTATAATTCTGTTAGGGCAATCTCCTTCTTTTGTACAATGAGCGAAGTAGTCATTTGCTTCGATGTATTCAGCGTGCCATTGTGCTGCTTGTATTAGTGATTGATTTTCAATCATTTGTGAACGTTGATTGTTGATATCTAACAGCCATAAGCACGTTGCCTCTTGTGCTACTGAAGTAAAAACATATAAAATAATAGGTAAAAATATTTTCATATCCCCCCCTTTCACCGAATATTATACCATTTATTTGATGTGTATGGGCTTATTGGATTATTGGTCCCATACACCTTTTGTTGATTAAATACGAAAATTAATTTACTATATATGAAAGGAGAATTTATATGGCGAATTGTTGCTCAAATAGTTTTTATTCGGATACGCTTAGTGCGCCAGATTGCAGTATAGAGTGTCTATCAACTGCTAATCCAGGTGCTATTTTTGTTGGTTCGGCAGGTGAAATTTATATTTTAACTGGTGATGACCCTTGTGTTTTGTCTGACTGGAAAGCACAGTCAGAATGTTGTATATCGTTTACTAATTTAACTGATTCAATTGTTATATGTTGTAACGAGGAATTATCTTTAATAAGTTCTGATGGCTCAATCGATATCACGATTGATGACATTACGGGAATTGATTTTAAATCTAATTTTTCAATTACATTTACTGATGATTACTTAAATGAGTTTGAATTAGCTAATGATACGATTATTACTTTATCAGATAACGCAGGGATTGTTGTTGAGATAATTTCAGACGGTAATTATAGAATTAGTGGTAACTCTTATTTTGGTGCTGGTACTCCTGGCATTACACCTACGCATCAAACAATAGCAAATTATTATTTTGATACAACAAATAATATTGTATATGTCTGGAAACCAGGAGCGAATGTTTGGGTTAGAATCAATTATCTTCCAAGTCCTGTTGCGCTATTTTCGTATACAAAAGATGGACTTACCGCTTCTTTAAGTGGTACAGGCTCTACTTCGACGCAAATAGGAACGACATTGGCTTATCAATGGACAGGTAGTGGACCTGCTGCTGTTATTTTTGGAACACCAACGGCAGCTTCTACGACTGCAACCTTCACTTTACCAGGGAACTATGTTATTACGTTAACCGTAACAGATTCAAATGGGACAACTAAAGCATTCACACAAACGATTGATATTGAACCAAAGTCTAAATGTGATGTTCGTTTTGAGATACCAGATATAGCATTTGCAGACCCGTCAGACCCATTAGATTCAGAAGTTAATACGTGGATTACTGCAAATGGACCTTTTAATAATTATACCATTTTATATAATATTGGTACTGGTTCTGCAACGTCTCCACAATTTGTATGGATGCACACTTGTTAAGGTTAAAATATGAGCAGAATTAAAAGACGCAGAAGTAACTTGGTTATAAACGACGAAACACGATTATTTATTGGTAGTTTAGAATCACTGTGCGAGAAATCTTATGATTATCATTCGTGCATTATTTTAGACGGTGTTTCTTTAAATAAATCCGAAGTTGAAATTGAATATATTCCAAGTGATAGACATTACGATAAATTCGATATTTATGCACAAATGCCTGGGTTTGTTCAGCCAGGAACAAGTTCATTAAATACAAATTTCACACTTGATAATAGTGTTTTAGGAAAATACTTTAATACTAATTGTAGTTTTGATATGCAAGTTCATATAGGTAAATGTTCAACAAAACCGAGTGAATTTGCTTTATTTGATAAAGCAATAATTTTCAAAAATGTTTCAATCAATTCTTATAATATTGATTCTATTATGAGTGGTAAGAAGACTGATGTTGCTCCGATTACAGAGTCGGTTAATTTTAGTTTTGAAAAAATGTTCGAAGTGTCTAAACCAACATTTGTTGAACAAATAAGTGATATTATTTCAGCAGGGCCAATTATAGATTCGTTCGTTTTTTGTAATGATTCAAGATGTAATTTATGTGTTGGGACGACTGGTAAATATTACGTGCAACTCGTTGTTTGTGGTGACGAATGCAACCAACTTAGGGTAATATATACGCTAGATAATGGCAAAACGTGGAGAACTAAACCTATAAACATTTGCAACTCTATCGAGTGTCACCATAGTCAATTTGTGAATACAAATATTGTTTCTGATGATACATTTATTTACTATCTTGGATTGAATCAAAGTGCTG
>JADLHV010000101.1 GCA_020848595.1 Bacteroidia bacterium | reverse complement strand
TTCATGATTATAAATTTATTTGGTTTTTAATAAAGGTTAGTCTTTAGGTGGTGCTTTGCAAAATGGGACATTGATTTGGACTTCGCCAATGCCAGTGCATACATAAAAAGCTCTGCCTAAATTTATATCACAACAAACAGATACGACCTTTGAATCTGTAAAAGCTTGTGACCAGAATAAACGGCCAACTTTATCATATAGCATTACATAAATAGGAGCATCCTTCCTGTAATCATTTCCTACTTCTACCTGAATGATATAACCGCCATTGGCAGCACACTTGATTGTTATAATTGGCGGCTTTGGATTAGGGGTAGCAGGATATGATGGCATACAGAAAAAGCATCCAGTATCAACATCTAAAAACTTTATTGTAGGAGGTAGACTAGGCGGCTTTAATATTTCAAATCTTTTTGCGTCTGAAGTAACTCCCAATACTTGTAGCTTAACTTGCTGTGGATTTAAAACAATTAGTTTGTCTCCCATCCAATAGTTAATAATCAAATCCCTAGGAGTAGGGGCTTGGTTGCAGTCACACTTCCATTCATAATCAGTATGCCCATCTATTGGCCTAGATATAGTCATCTCTCCTCCATTAGGTGCTACCTCATATGACCCATCTGGATTTTTAGTAACTCCTTTTATTGGGGTTATAAAGCAGCCTGATCTTTCATCAAATATCGTTAATTTTGCCATGATATTATTTATTTTAATTATCCTTAAAAATACAACTATTTAATTGATTATTAATGAATTATATTGTTAATTACTTGTTAATTTTAAGTATATTTCTATAGTCAGATAAAAGGGTTTTTCCTATTCCAGATACCTTTAATGAGTATGTGCTATCCTTCTTTAAATGGTAGAATATGTCGGAATTGTTGAATTTAAACATTAAGTAGTTGTTTTTAATAACAAAGGTCTCTTGGTCCGTGATTACCAAATACCGGATCTTAGTACTAAGATTGTCTTTATGTCCACTGAATAGCTGCTGGGATTGAAGGTCTGTCACCTTGACTGTTACAGTGCTGGTAGTCCATTCGACACACATAAGGAATAATACAAATAGCAATACGATTACCATGATGGTTGGAATAATGTATCTGGTCATATTTATGAAATTATTTTGGTTTTATAAATCCTGAATTAATTCTATATCTAAAGTGTTCTATGATGTCTTTATGTGGCACAACAATGGTTCCTCCGCTGGCTGTTACTTGTATGCTATCAACAAGCCTATGATCATTTTCACGATATAGGTCTGCCTTATTTCCATCTGGCGAATACATGAAATAGTATTCTGGGGTTACGTCACACCTAACTAATTCTGTATCAATTCTTTCTGATGGTATATCCATACTACCTATATCCATGTTCAAAGACTCTAGGTATAGCCTAGCTTTTGTTTTATAGTCTTGCGTAGAGCCGTCAAACATGTCTAAATATCCTTGGAAATGGACCAATAGCTCGGAGATGGATTTTGGTTTCATAATATCTCGCAGTTTATGGTTATGTCAATATTGGACTTTATGATTTTGTAGCCCTTCTCTATTATAAAATTATCTACAACATTCTTCTTTATGTAAACGAACATGTTCTCATCAAACATGCGATTAGATGTTGCCAGGTCTTCCTTAGAGAAGCAAATTAATCTATAGTCTTGAGATCCAATTCTCGCCATAAATATCACTGTTCTATCTCCTTCTTGGTTTTCTATTATAAAAGGCTTGGTTATATCTAATGGGCCCTTGACTTTAGGCTCGTCCGTTAATCCATTGATTGTTATCATACACTTGATTTTTTGGTAGTTACTGCTTTATTAATAAAATAGTTCTTATTACTTTCTCCGGATCTGTACTGGCGTCAGCCATTAACTTGTCGGCATCAAACATTGACTGGTCATACTCTTCGTGAGAATAAGATCCAATTACTTTGTTGGAGTGTTTTTCACTTATCTCCAATTCATCAACCCCCTCCGCTACAAATTTACCAGGGAATATTTCTTTAGCTGCATTGCTTATAGCACAGCCACATGGCTCTGCATAAACAGCATCTACAAAATGTTTGGCTTTGATTTCTAGGTTCATAATGTTAATTGTTATATTGTCTTTGATACCTCATAACACCGTCCTGTTTGGCTTGAATGCGCTGCAATACCGATGGATTGGCAAGTACGGTATTAGTTCTAGATGAATAGACTTTTTCCAACTCTGTTATGATCTCTAATTGGGAAGGGTGCGTTACTTTGTATCGCTTAAGGCCCTTGTCTTCTATAAATCCTATTGGATTACCTTGTTTGGTTTTTTTAATATAAAATTTAATTACTATTGGCTTCATATAGCTTGACTTTTAAAAATTAATTGTTCTAGGCTTTTCTCCCGGTCTTAGATCTCTGAATCCTATGATTATGCAATTACAATCCATTAAAGGAATCTTGTTTGGATCTCTAATATCCTTTTCGAATTGGGGAGTTATAATGTCTTCGCTCATTAGTCTAAAGTGTTTGCGTACTCAATATATGCTTGAATGTCTTTCTTCCAGCTTTGGGAGGCTAAAAGAGGCAGTCTTCGATCATAGGGTAATTTAGCTATCCCTATATTAGAGGCATGTAGATTATATCCATCAATATTTCCTGATCTTAATTGATTGATAGCACATTCGAAACTATCTAGAAAAGAAGAGTCGCAACCAATCGCTATACTTTTGTTCGTACATCCAGATATATTGCTATAATTAAATTTTACTTTAGAAATTTCGGTAATGCAGTGGGTAGCCGCACAACCAAAACATGTCCACCCATTGCTATTTCCAAAAGTACCCATGTCCACAGTATAATAACCATTTAATAATCCATTCACCATAGACATGACTATCTCTTTTCCGGTCATGGACCTTACTTTGTCCTCGAAATTAATCGGTTGTGGCTTTTTAAAGAACTTTGTTCTATATTTATTTAGAATGCTACGCAAGTTAGTGAGAATTAACGATTTATCAAAGTTTTTCATGGTTTTATTTTTACTATTTGAAACTATTTTTTAAGATTTTATCGATCATGTTAGTCTTGCCACATCCTCTAGCTTGAAGAAAGACAACATTTGTTATGAATCTATTTAGAAATTTACTAATATCTTCCCCAGGAAGCGAGCTTAATATTGGACCCTTAACAGACCTATAGGATAAGCTGTATTTATCCCCATCTCTACGGATTATAGATCCAGTCGGTATTAAATACATTAATTGGGAAGAATAGCTCATGAGTTTATGATTTAGTTAATTGGCTTTACCTTCTGCAAGAAATTGTCTAGCCATTCTGGCCATGAATGTTACAAAGTTTTCATCAGCACCTTGCGTTCCAAATGGAATCCCAAGCGCATAGGCATCAGAAGAAAAGTATATTTTATACCTGCCTGCTCGGTGGTCCAATATGTGGTCTTGTGGTAAAATCTCTAATGCGTCTTTTAGGTTCATAGTTACTTTATATAAGCTATTTGATAACTTCCTTCTTCGTCTCGTTCCCATTGCGTTCTATAACATACCCATGTCTCTTGTTGGTTTACGGCTAATAATGCCGCAGATGATAGGTCGTTTTCATCTTCCAGATATAGATTCAATATAAATTCATCTTTTTTATTAACTCTAGCAGGGAAGCTAGTTGATATACATTGATCAAAATCACCTAGATACAAAGCTACCCTTACATGTCCTTCTGGTATTGGTATTGGCATACACAAATCTCTTGGTTGTGGGATTGGAGGAAGTTTTTCAGACACAGTAGGACATGTGGTTATGTTGCTTTTTGGGATATGTGTTCTGTTTGGATTATCTTCTTTAGCAATATCATCTCCAGATGTGTTTCCTATTGTCTTGTCCTGATATAACTTAGAAATAGTGCGCTCTATGAACTGCATTACATCTTCATCTTTATTTTGAACTGTATATGCTCTTCCTACATACCAAGTATCTTCGGCTCGTATGTAAAAAATATGCTTTTTGTCAAATTTGTTTCTAGTTAATGAAGAGCCTGGCATTAATTTTCTCAGTCTATTTATACTAAGAACTTCGTCCGTAGTATATCCGCTAACATACTGGTCTATGCGTTCAGCAGCGTCTTTAGCCATATTCGGCTCAGATATCCTCTTAGTATCGTATAACTTTTCAATGGTTCTGTTAATGAATTCTATAAAGCTCTCGTTTTGTAATTGTATAGTGTACTCCGTGTTTCTATCTAGGTAGAACGTATTTACTCCATTGTTTAAATTTACTACTACTTGTGAACCAGGGATTAAATTCTTAAGTCTATTATAGGCTTGCTTCTCCTTTTCCGGTAATTGATCATATATCCTTGGTTCGTCAAAATCGGTAAGCTCTTCGGTAATGTTAACTTTGGATTTCGTAACTGGCCCTACTGTCGCTCTAGCCAATAACCCATCGTCTTGTAATCTGCCAATAGTGTAGTCAATGAAGGTAGATACATTCTCGTCTTTCTTCTGCTCTGTGTATGGCATGTTTCTACTACGGCTATCTTTATCTAAGTAAAAATACAATCTCATATTGTCTGGATATTGCACCAAAACAGATTTAGGCATAAGGCTTTGTAGTCTTTGCATAGCGTCAAGCTCAGGTGTATTAGCATCTACTTTATCAACAAGAGTAAAATATCTCTTGCTCCATCTGTTAAAATGATGCCCGACTTCCCATGTAGAAGATACTGACTTGACTACCGTACCTGCAAATGAATCGGCATCATCAAAAGGTATATCATCAGTCGTAACCATAATAGTAAAATCAGAGCCATTTTTTAGATATCTTACAAGTTGACCTGGTTTGAAATTCTTTTCCATTTTATAGTTTTTTATCTAGCAGTATTTTAAAATATTGATCATTTCTTGCAGTTCGTCAGGTGTAAAGGACGCCCAACACTCAGCCTTTATATCTAATGTTGATTTTCTTCCATTTATAAAGTCTTGTTGTTTTTCCAATGTATCTAAGAACTTTTTTATTCCTTTTGGCAGAGGCTTTTCACGATTGCGAACAACTTCTTCTAGTTTGGATATTTTAGCTTTAAGCTCAAATTGTACTTTATTAGACAATCCTAACATATTGTCATATCCTTCTCCTTTTTCGATTAGATTAAGTAATTCTCTCGCCTCCTTGACATCAAGACTTAAGTGGGTGTTTTCTCTCGCTATCAGCAGTCCCTTTCCTTGCTCATACATTCTGATTTTATCTTTTAAAAATTCTTTGATGTCCAAGATACCTTTAGATAGTTCTGCTCCAAGTTTTTCCTCCTCTAGCTTTATAGAACAAGGTTCGATCTTTGCCTGCCTCATCCTTTCATCAACCTGCTTTCCAATGATATCATGTAGTTCAGCTCTCGTAAATATTGGAGCTTCAGTATCTGAGGCATATATTTTAGCGGATTTATCCAACACTGCGTCAATTAATTTGTCTCTCTGGCTCTTTGTTGGCTTATATCCAAAGTCGGCTTTTGTTTCATCCTTGTTCTTCTCTGGAATTACAAAAGCTTCATCGTAGGCTTTGGCAAATTTTTTAGCTAACACCTCATTGCGTGACTTCTTTAAAAGATCTACAACATTAGATGCAATGATCATGGTGGTTTCTGCCCACGGTAGATTTGCGCTGCCACTGAAACAGCCCATTGCGGTTTTAGCTATGGACTGACTTAGGGCTTGGAGTTTATCATCCTCGTCGATATCCTCGGCTATCATCCTAAATAAATCTTTATGCTTGACTAGAAAAGGCTCCTCCTTATCCTGTATTAGATCATTTGCCCCAAACATAAACGCCTGATCGGACTTGGTGATATTTTCAAATATATCGATAATGCCAATCAAGATATTATACTTTGCATCTTCAGGGACTACCACCATTTTGGTGTCTAAATAATTGTAGACTTGGATGATTAATTTTGTCTTAAAGAAATCAGAAAATTTCATTCCTTCTAACTTGTATTCTTTAATAAAGTCATCTACAAGATACGACATGTCAGCATCTTTTACAAATTTATCAGCGTAAAAATGATCGTACTTTGTTAGTATTTGTTTTAAATTCATGACTTGTTGTTTTTTGATTTTATTCTAAATGAGTTCACCCCCCAAAGCCCACTATGATGCCCTTTTTTCCATGCAGTGCCTCCAATTACTGTCCCCGTGAACGCAGCTGTTTGGCTGATGAAAAGGCATCCCATCCCATGTTATAATCTTTTTATTGCTAAGTTTAAAAGTTTATCGAATGCATCCATAAATAGTTCTATCATAGCTAGTTTTTTAATTAAATTAATATTTCGTCACAAAGATATATCATATATTTGATATACACCAAATATTTATTTAATTATTTTTGAAATATTTTTTGTTGGGAATTAACTAGGAGTTTTGTCTTCCTCTACGCCAAGCTCTTGTAGTCTTTTTTTAGCGCTGACAATAGTGTATTCAGCATCTTCTATTGCCGCTTTTAGATCTTCAATCTCTTCATCTTTCTCTATTTCTTCAACCTCTTTGTTGCCACACTTCTCGCATATTACAGTATTTGGGAACCATTTAAAAGACGAGAGCCCATCTAGCAGGTCAAATATTTCTCCGCATTTTTGGCATGGCGTTGGCATTTCCATTTCTTCGAATTCTGATTTGTTAGCCATTTTTACTTGATTCAACTATTTCAACCAATTTGTCTTGAATGTAGTTTTTTAAATCTCTCTTTGCCTTAACTGCTAAGATCTTAAGGTCTTCTACAATATAATCTGGTATGTCTATATTTTTTTTCATAATATTGGAGCAGGAAACCCATTGATGCCGAAGGCTCGATGTGAGGAATGCGACTGCCACGCTTTAAATTGTTTAACAAAATTTGTAATTATTTTCTTATATGTGAAATTATTTCGTATCTTTGCATTATGAAGTTGACATTGAAAATTAAACTTTTGCCTACTAATGAACAGGCTAACCTGCTTCTCGAAACGATGAAGGAAGCCAATACTGTTTGCAATGCCATTTCTGATGTGGCTTGGGAAAATAAAATTTTTAATAATTTTAAACTCCATCACGAAGTTTACCATAGATACAAAGCTACTTTCAAACTTTCCTCTCAAATTCTTGTGCGTTGTATTGCAAAGGTTGCCGATGCTTACAAATTTGATAAGAAAACCAAAAGAGAATTTAGACCACTTGGAAGTATTGGTTATGACAGCAGGATAATGACCTACAAGCCTAACGACATTGTTTCTCTTTGGGCTATCGGAGGAAGGATTAAAATGCCTTTTGTTTGTCATAATCGAAACTACCTGCCTTACATTAAAGGGGAAGCAGATTTGGTTTACAAGAAAGGTAAATTTTACCTGTTTCAGACCGTTGATGTTCCCGAAGAAGAAGTAAAAGACATTGAGGATTTTATCGGAGTGGATTTTAATTATATCTAAATACATATCCTTTACAAGTTTTATTACGTCCAGTTAAATGAGATGACATTGTTCCTTGTGTAACCCCTATACTGTCTGCTGCATCATTTACTGAATTATGCTTTTCGACAAATAAACCTTCTGTGGTATATTGTAACACAGGCTTTTTCCTTAAATGAGATTTATTTGACTTTGCTATATTAGCCTTATGTT
>JADLHV010000100.1 GCA_020848595.1 Bacteroidia bacterium | reverse complement strand
TAACCATGGACTTCCATTTGATACTGTTGCTAATTTTGTAACAGCAGAAGTTGGACCAACTAAAGTAAATGTTGTTAGATTATTAGGTTACTATGATCCTTCTCAATATGTAGAAAACACAACTATTCCACCAAACAATGGAACTAGAATTTATAACCATGGTATCGTTGCTGAGCCAACTCAACGTTATAAATTAGTATCTGGAGTAGATTATTTCTATCCTGCATTTTATTCAACTGTAAACTTGTTCCCATTTATCGAATTCTTAGTATCTAGTCCTAATATTTCTGTTAATTCATTGAGCAGTGCTACAATTAAAAATATATATCCTAATCCAAGTAATGGTGGAGATGTAGTAGTAGAAATGAGTTCAGATGTTACAACAACTGCATTAGTAACTATTACTGATGTAACTGGAAAAGTAGTTAAAACTATCAGTGCTGATTTAGTAAACGGTTCAAACGAACTTGTATTGAATGTTGATGGTTTAGCAAAAGGCATGTACGTAGTAAGTGTAAAAGCTGAAGGCGTAAACAGCGTTTCTAAATTGACTATTGAATAATTAATAATAAAATCCATTTAAAATCCCTGATAAATATTTGTCAGGGATTTTTTTTTACTTACTTTTGCAAACTCAATTTTTTGAGATAGAAGGACCCGTAGCTTAATTGGATAGAGCACCTGACTACGGATCAGGAGGTTGGGGGTTCGACTCCCTCCGGGTCCACTTACAAAAACTTATCCCGCACCACAAGTGCGGGATTTTAGTTTTTGTTGCCCCGTTGTGTGATTGGAGTGCAGCGGAAATCTCTACAACTGGGGCTTTCTAATATTTAAAACAGATACATTAGGTTCGACATTTGGCCAATTGAGAGAAAGCTCGAATGAAAATTTCGGGCTTTTTTTGTGTTCATTGGACGAGCTTTCACCCTATGGTAGAATAAATTCACCATAGGGCAATCGCAACTGGATGACTGCTCTGTAATGAGTTTAGCGAATCTCTATAACAAGGTGACTCCTAGTGTTCCGTCGCGGCATATCTGCAACAGGTGCTTAAGATTATTTAGATTGGATTAAATCAAATTCGACAACTGAACGTAAGCCTTTAGATTTGCTTATTAAGAAAATGAATTGAGTATTTATATGTGATAATTTAATATATAATTACTTAAACAATGTTTGAAAGTCTTGTTTCCTGTGTCTCGATAATGGCAACTCTTTCCCAGTATTCATTACTACACTTCCAATCAGTCTTTTATAGTCCTTGATATGTTTTAAGTTGATTAAGAAAGATTTATGTATGCGAAAAAAACCTTCTCCTTCTAGAAAAAATTGGAAATCCTTTAAAGTTTTACTAGAAACTTGCATTCTGGTTTCATCTATAAAATGAAATTTGGTGTAATTGATATCGCCTTCTAAATACAAAATTTCATCGATGTCGGCGATATGAAATCCCTCGTTATTAGGTATAACTAGCTTCTTGTGTCCATTTGGTCTAAGATTTTCAATTAATACTTTTATGTGATTTTGTTTTGTGTTTCGACTTTCCATGACTTTGTTCGTCACCTTTAGTAACTGTTCTATGTCAATTGGCTTCAATAGATAGCCGACAGCGGCAAATTGGAAAGCCTTAATAGCATATTCATCATGAGCAGTTGTAAAAATAGTTTCAAAAATTTCAGAATCTACCTGACTTAAAACATCGAATCCACTTCCATCGGGCATTTTAATGTCTAGAAAAAGTAAATCAAATTTAGTATTTGAGATTAATGCAATAGCTGATTCAACCCCATTGGCTTCACCGACAATTTCAATTCGGTTACCAAAATGCATGGCTAAAACTTTTTTTAGGACTTGCCTAGCTTTGATTTCATCATCGACTATAATGACCTTCATTTTTGGATTTTCCATTTAAAGCTTACTCTAGTTCCTGCTGATTTGAAATCTTCGTTTAAAACCTTAACAATCAAAAATTCAGAGTGCTGCCCTAAACGCTTTTTAAGTATATTAATACCTTGACTAATATGATTTCCTGATTCTCCTTTTCTTTCTGCATAGCCGATTCCATTATCAGTTATTACAAATTTAATCCAATTGTCATTTAAATTCAAAACTTCTAATTTGATGCGCCCAAAACCTTGATTATTGAGTATGCCATGGAAAATAGCATTTTCAACGATTGGTTGAAGTACTAAGGTCGGCATTTGGATAAGCTCTTGATCAAGCTTTGAATCGACTTCAATAGAAAACTCAAACTTTCCTGGATATTTGCGCTTCTCTAAATCTAAATACATTTTAGTCAGTTGCAATTCGTCGTGCAAACTGTGTTTGGTTTTGCCAGTCTTGTATAATATCTGGCGAATAAAATTACTGAAATCAGATAACAATTTATTGGCTTCACTTAAGTTACCTTCCATAAAACCTTCTTGAATAGAATTTAAAGAATTGAAAATGAAATGTGGATTCATTCGCGCCCTTAATAATCGATGTTCCATTTCGGCGGCAGCTTGCCTCTGTCTTGCTATTCTGTAATACCCATAAGCAATCAATAACATGACGATTAGCACTGCTATGAAAATAAGTAAAATCGTTCGAGTATTGCGTATTTTAGCTTCTTCGTTTCGTTTCAGCTCTTTCGACTCCAAATACGATTTTTCTTCTTTTAAATTCAAAACATCCTGTTTTAAAGTTGAAACATCGTAAAGCAATTCCATGCGATTAATTGTATTAAACATTTGTTCAGGGAAAATCGAATCCCTCAGTGATAAATAGTGCTCATGAGCTTCTAGTGATTTTTTATATTCACCTTGCCTTTTATAAATCTCATATAAATTATAATAGACATTTTTAAAATTGTATTTTAAGTTAGGCAATTGTTCAAATTGTAATGCCTTATTTAAGGTGTCTTTTGCTTCTTGTAACTTGTCATCATTAACCAATAGATTCGCTAAGTTTACATAAGTCGCTAAACGACATGAAATATTTGGATACAAAAATGAGTAATCTATTGATTTTCTATAGTAAACTTCTTTGTCTCTTTTAGGTTCATTGTCACCTAAAGTGCGATAGCATCCACATAGTTTGTCAGGATAAGTTTCTTTAAAGCCTTCAATGGCTTTTTTCATATAGGTTTGTGCACTTTCTACATTAGAAAGATCATATTGAAGCTCCGAATAATTTTTATAAAATATAGACTTTGCATAAACATCCTTCGAAACATATTGTTCTGCCTCGGAATAATGTTGAGTAGCTTTTTTAAAGTAATAGTTAGAAGTTCTTATCAATCCTTTAGACTTTTCTTCTTTTCCTAATTTTTGAAAAATAGATGCAATATTGACATGAGTATTGAAAAGTTCTTGTTCAAGTTTTAAAGAATCGGCCATTTTTAACATTTCTAAATACATAGATAAAGCTAAATTCTCTTTCCCACTATATGAAAAAAAAGCAGCAAGATTGCCTTTTGAGCGCATATAGTCTGAAGGATTCATTTTTCCTTTACCATAAGCGTACTCTGCAAATGAAATAGCTTGGTTGTAAAAATACAAGGCACTGTCATAATCACCTTTCAAACGATATTCAGGGCCAATCATTACATCAAACTTGTAACACGCTTCCTTATCTTTTATAGCAATTGTTAGCTGTCTTGCTTTTAAAAGTTCATGCAAACCATTAAATGGAAGTTGTTTCTTTTCGGCAACTACCTTAAAATATAGAAATTTGTACCAATAAACCGTGTCTTTTTGTTTAATGGCTTCTAGAATGGCAGTATTTGAAATCTGACTTAAAGAATCTGATTTACCTGCAATCATTAATCGCCGACAATTGGACATAGAACTAGACAAAGAAACACCAGTCTGTCCCCATATTTCACAGGTACAGACTAGCGTTAATAATGTAAAAACTAAATAGTTTGCCTTCAAAGATTCAAATGGCAATTTAATCTATTTTAATATATTTGTAATAAATGATATCGGAGTCCATTGCAACTCGAATGATGTAGAATCCATTCAATAAATTTTGAGGTAAGGCGTAGGCATTAGAAGCATCCGATTTCAATAACACTGACTTGCCATTAAAATCAATCAAACTAACTTCTAGTTCCGACTCATTAGAATTAATATAAAATACACCATTACCCGGATTAGGATAGAGTCGAATTGATTCAACTTTCTCCAAATCAATATTGGTATTTGTATGCATAGACAGACGCACAGGAGTTGTGCTTAATGTGAGATTAAAACATGCCGCTACGCAACGATACAAACCTGTATCTTGTTCGCTAACGGATGAAAAATTCAATCGCTCTTTGAATGCACCTGGTACGTCGGTCCAATTGCCCGAAATGTATCTTTGCCATCTATAAGTCGGTTCGCCTACGCCTCTGAAAAAACACGAAAAAGAAAACATTGCACCTTTTAAAATTGAAGTATCGCGTAAATCTTTCTCTAGATAAAGACTTGGAGAAAATTGATCACTCACTATTGAAGCCCCCATAGCGGCATTGTATATTTGGAGATTATCGACACATCCTATGAAATTTTTATCGACTCCAAATGGATTAGTTTGTTTGCCTATATAACCTGGCAAAGTACTGTATCCAAGTTTTTGCCCAGTTCCTGAATACTGACCTAATACTTGTTGTTGACCATTCAAATAAATTTTAATGGAGTCTAATGGCGTGCGATCATTAAATTCTACCACAACATGGTACCAATGTCCAACTTTCAAAGTGTCACTTAAATTGTAACTCCTTCTGTGATTTGGACCCGCAGCGACACCGTTGTTAATTGAGGCATTTAAAGTATTAGTATTCAAATCGATACTTAATCCGCTATACATCGTGTTCAAGTTATTAGAAGTATTTACAATACATTGGTATTCTAGAATAGTATCTGGTCTTACCCAGAAAGATATTGTAACTGGTAAGTCGCTTCTATAAGTAGAATCGGTTGGTAATTGGAGGAAAGAGCCGCCTTTCAATTGTAAGCTCGAATTAGGGATGCCGAAACGATCCTTACCATAATTGATGTTAGTTCCAATTGCGCCTTTATTAAGATAAGAGCTTTTATCATTTAAATCGTTCTCAAATTCGTACCAAAGAACTAGATTCGCTAATTGTTGACGCTCTAAATGATTTAAAACTCTGTTCCAAACACCAATATCTGCAATTTTACCTTTTAAAAACAAATCGGGTGTGCCAAAATAATTTTTTGCAAAACCAATGGCTCCATCACCTCCTTTATAAACTAGATTAACACCAGATGTTCCGGTATATACAATTTGCTGTAATTGATTGTTAATATACAACTTTATTGAATTCTTAGCTTCTAAAACCCCAATGACATGAAACCATTTTTTAGATGGAACATTAGCAACGGATTCAGCACTTCTTCTATATTGCGTTCCTGCACCTATTCCATTGCCATATCCAAAACTCAACTTACCAGCATTAACAGACCTGAAAAAACCGGCGTATGCAGTAGAGAAAGCATCACTAGTATAAATGGGCGAATTTAAAGCGCTATCTTCCAAGTATACCCAAGCTGATACAGTAATTGGAAATTGTACATTCATTGAAGTCTTAAAATTCCAATTAATCTTAGACGAAATACCATTGAACTGATAGGCATGTCCTTGATGCGTTCTGTTGTCTGTTGTTAAATTGATAGAGGTGTTTGTCGTTTGGATGTTATTTGGACCAAGATCACTGGTATTTCCAGCGAAAGGCATAAATAGCATCATACTGTCTTGCAAAGAACTTTGAGCGTTTAGGTAAGCAATGTGCATACCTATGACAATGAGGATTAATTTTTTCATAAATCAAATTGTGTTAGTGTTTTTAGAACTATGTGATGGTAGTTCTATGTGCAAATAGACAAGTGTTTTGTAACTTATTAATCAAAAACCATTTTTGGGTCAATTTTATGGGGTTAATGGTTCAATTGACTTATTTTCAGGTTTACATTGAATTTGTAAAAACAAAACACACATTGATTATTACATTAGTTAAATCAAATAGATTTTAAAGAAGCTAGCTCAATCAAATCAAAATAGATGACTAAATCACCATCAATTGGAATATAATTACATTATTGTTATAAGAATGGATTGGAGAAAATTCTAAAAGTATTCCGAAACCATTGTAAAAAAGCCCGAAATAAAATTCCGGGCTTTTTTGTATTTTATAAAATAAATTAAACGTTAATTAGGGAGCTGGAGTAGGAGCAGGCGTATTTAGAAGGAATTTCAAACCTATATTTATTATTGTACCATTAACACCAACGACCCAATTACTACTTTTGGTTTCTGAATCAATATTATTATTAGAGCTAGTAGTAGTTGTGCTGTTGAGACTCAATAGTCCAAAATTGGCATTTAAAGCTAAATTGTGTCTAACAAAATAAAGTAATCCGAAGTTAAATCCAAATGTAGAACCTTTGCTTTTAGATTCGAATTTGGTGGTAGTTCCGTCAACTGTAGTTGTTTCAGTTGTTCCAGTACCACCTCCCAAACCAATTTGTAAGCCACCATAACATGCATATTTTCGTTCATTTTTGAAGTAATAATTACCTAGAATAGCAAAGCCTGTGAACGGATTTCTATATTCACGTTCTTTAACGGTTCCAGGAAAGCTAGAATTAGGGTGATAATCATTTTTTGTCGTACTGTTTATAAATGCTAATCCAAGTCCAACTTCTATAGCATCAGAAACAAAATAACTAAAAGCGGGAACAATAGCTCGTCCTCTATTAGTTTGATCCCAGGTTGTTTCAGTTAAATTAGTAGTGTTGTCTTTTTCCTCAGTGAGATTTTTACTGCCATTAAAACCGATTGTTCCAGTTAAAGCCATGGCTCCTTTAGGAATTTGAGCATTTAGTCCTTGCGCAATAAATGCGGCAATTGTTAGAATAATTGTATATTTCATAATTGTATCATTGATTACAACAAATATAAAGACTTAAATTTGTTTTAAAATTGATTTGGGCCAAATATTTATGATTGATATCAGTTTAAAGCTTTGATTTATAGGGCATTTATTTTTATTTTTTCAAGTTTGAAAGAGTAGGATTTTAATTCTAACAGAGATATAAATAGAGTAAGGAGCATTTGATTATTAATTCAGTTTTACCTAATTGCATAATCGTTTTGGTATTAAATAATCTAATTCAGATTATTTAATTATTAATTCATGGGCTATATTTGCAGCCCTTAAAACGGGCAATTAGCTCAGCTGGTTTAGAGCACTACCTCGACAAGGTAGGGGTCACTGGTTCGAACCCAGTATTGCCCACTTACAAAAACTTATCCCGCACCACAAGTGCGGGATTTTAGTTTTTGTTGCCCCGTTGTGTGATTGGAGTGCAGCGGAAATCTCTACAACTGGGGCTT
>JADLHV010000099.1 GCA_020848595.1 Bacteroidia bacterium | reverse complement strand
GTTTTAGGTATAAATCAATATTTAAATTGAAAATAAAATTTAGTTTAAATTATTTGGTATACTGCGGAAATACAAGATAATTAGATTTAACAAATTAAAATTAAAGTTGAAAAAAACGAATGAATTAAGTTCACTTTAAAGAATAAATGGATGGTGAATTAAAAATTTAACATTAAAAAATGAAAAATGGCACGAAAATGGCAAAAAAAACGTTGAATGGATGAACCTTTTCGGTGTTTTTTGCGTCTAATAGGTATCGGATTTTAATAAATCAAGAAAATTGAGTATATTTGGAATTGATAAATGAATAGGTATTTGCGTCAAATATTAATAGTTTTAGTCTTAAGTTTGCTATCAATAGATGCTGATGCAACCCACTTGGTTGGGGGATTTATTAATTACCAGTATAAAGGCGAGAGTTCTCAAGGTGTTCAATACACCATAACAATAACATCTTACCGAGATTGTAAGCCCGGTTCAATTGAATTTCCAGACGATATTGATGTTTGTGTATTCAACCGAAATAATAATAAATTAGCGGGTACTTTTAATTTTCCAAATGTTACAATGGTTAAAGTTAATCCTGTTGGAAGAACAGATTGTCCTGAAGCCACTCAAGTTTGTCTCGAAAAGGCTATTTTTCAAAGTACTATTGTTTTGCCAAAGAGTTCATTTGGATATTTTGTAAAGTGGGAGATTTGCTGCAGGAATACCCAGGTGAATTTACGCAACGACCAAACTGGACAACCTTTCATTGGTCAAACATATCAAACTATTATTCCTCCTACAAATGTCGTAAACAGCTCGCCTTATTTTTTAGATGTACCTGTTCCATTTATTTGTGTGAATGATACCGTACAATTAAATAATTATGCGGTTGATCCAGATGGCGATAAATTAGTCTATAAACTTGCTACACCATGGTATGGTGCTAGTATTTCAAATAATTTTCCAGGTTGTCAAAGTACATACACACCTCCTGAAGCTATTAAAGGAAGTGATTATGAACCTGGTTATAGTGGCACTTTTCCTTTTGGATTAAATGGTTATTCTAGTATTAATTCTGCTAGTGGAATTACGACTTTTATGGCTAAAAAGATTGGAAATTATGCAGTTGCTATCGATTTAGAAGAATGGCGTGATGGGGTTTTACTTAGTACTACTCGTCTCGATTTGCAAATTTTAGTGCTAAATTGTACGCCTAATAATAAACCAACTATTAGTACATCTCAAAAAACTTATACCATTATGGCTGGCGATAAGTTATGTTTTGATGTGACTGGTAACGATAAAGATAATCATAATATTACGTTAACCGGACAAGGTGATTTATTGTCAGGGGCTAATGGCTTCAAAGGAACCCGTGCTACTTTTTCTCCAGCATTTTCAAAAGGCACTGTAACATCTCAGTTTTGTTGGCAAACTGATTGCAATCAAGCCAGTTCTGTGCCTTATAGTTTTTCTGCTAAAGCTGTCGATGATGGCTGTCCTTCTAAGTTTACGTATGTTGACATAAATATTCTTGTAACGCCATTTACTGGTAAATCAACTGTTACTGGTCCTCTAAAGATTTGTCAAGGTACTAAAGGTTCTGTTTATACCATCAATACAACAGCGAATACACCTGCTGAATTGGTTGGACATACGGTGGATATTAAAGTTAACAATGGAGTTTTGGTCAGTAATACTTTAAACTCTATGGTAGTTGATTGGGATAATAATGCAACATCAGGTAGTATTACTGTAACTCCTTATTCAAGATTTGGATGTCCCGGAGATACATTTGTTCTAAATATAACGCTCGAACCATCTCCTCCAGTGCCAGTAGTGGTACCTATTGATACAGTTTGCGAAAATTCGAATAAAACTTATTCTGTACAAGTACTTGCTGGTATGACTTATCAATGGTGGGTCAGCAATGGCAGTATTTTAGGGTCAAGTACTAATTCGAGTATCTCTATTGTTTGGAATACTCAAGGTGCAGCTTGGGCTAAAGTAGTTCAATACAATGCCAATGGTTGTCCAAGCGATACAGCTTTAATAAACGTATGGATTTCTAAACCTACAACTTCTTCAATTATAGGTAGAGAAACGATTTGTCCTAATGCTAAGAATATTCAATACAATTCTAATGCAAGTGATGCAGGAAGTTCCTTCTTTTGGGAAGTTTTTGGCGGCATAATAGTTGGTAGTAATAGTGGAAATTCAATTTTAGTCAATTGGGGTAATGAAGGCTTAGGATATGTTAAAGTAATTGAAATTAATAAGTTCGGTTGTAAAGGGGATTCTGTAAAGTTACCTGTAGATAAAACTTATGATCTAATTGCTGAAACAATTCAAGGGGATACTGATTTGTGTGAAAACACCATAAATATGGTTTATTCTGTGCCCAAATCGCCAAATACAACTTACGCTTGGTCTGTTACAGGTGGCGTTATAACTTCTGGTCAAGGCTCTAATAGTATCACAATTGATTGGGGCTTAGCAGGTAGTGGAACTGTCAGTATGTATGAAACGAGTTATGATTCTGTTAATAGTAGAGTTTGCGTCAGTAATCTTGTTCTCAGAAATATTAATATTCGTCCTTTTCCTAATGCTAATAATATTATTGGTAATAGAGAAGTTTGCCAATATATACCAGCTGGTGTTTATACATTAAATGGATTGTCTGGCTCAAAATATATTTGGTCGATCAATAATGATACTTCAGGCATCAATGGTCAAGGTACTAGTTCAATCACGATTGATTATAGCCAAGAAGGAACATTTCAAATTAGGGTAGTCGAAATAAGTCAATATGGTTGTGAAGGGAATCCGGTTAATGCTACTTTAATAGTGCATCCAAAACCTCGCACCAGTCCTATAATTGGAGATAGTGTTATTTGTTCGCCGAATTTATTGAACTATAGTTATTCTGTTTCGGGTTTTGTTACTTCTACTTTTGAGTGGTTTGTAAATGGCGGAATTCCTGTAAATCCAAGTACAAGCAATTCAATTGTGGTCAACTGGACAGGTCAACAATATAATTCAATAAAGACTTTAGAAACGAGTGACTTTGGCTGCAAAGGAGATACAATTCGATTGGATGTCTTTTATGATAATCCGCTATTATATCTTAATTATATAACTATAAATCCTCCTCCTCAAGATGATAATGGGGTAGATATATTTTGGAAAGCAATAAATGCTCCTAGATATAATAATCAGTTTATTATTGAACGAAGAAAAGCTGGTACAAGTGATAATTTTGTGGTGGCGGGCACAGTAGACGGAAATATAGTGCGCTTTAATCATTTTAATACTAATAATGATTTAAACGCTTGGGATTATAGAGTAAAGGGATTCGATTTGTGTGGTAAGCCATTATATACGAGCATACATACCAATGTGTTTTTAAGTGGTAATAAAACGGATGCTTACAGTGTATTCATGAATTTTACTCCATATTTAGGGTGGGGAAGTGCTAATATTCGTTATGATGTTTATCGAATGCTTAAAAATTCTGGTGGTTTTGAACTGTATGAATCTAATGTAACCGATTTTAATGTTGCATATGATAATGGATTAGAATACTACACCCAATGTTATAGAATTAGTGCCACTAAAGTTGGAACAGATACTGTATCTTGGAGCAATGATATTTGTTTTGATTTTGAACCTACTCTGTTTATCCCGACTGCTTTTTCTCCAAACGAAGATAGGTTAAACGATGGGTATAGCGTAAAAGGTGGAGCACTTAAGACTTTTGAATTTGTTATCTATAGCCGCTGGGGTGAGAAATTATTTGAGTCTGATGATTTAAGTTTTGTATGGGACGGCAAATATAAAGGCGTCGATCAGCCTCAAGATGTTTATATGTATTACTGTCGATACACTGGATTTGATGGTAAGAAATACTCTACAAAAGGGACTATAACCTTATTGCGATAAGGGTTTGTCTATAGTGTTATAGATAAAATAAATATTCTTATAAAGTCTAATAAGCATCATTGTATTAGAAATTAATTTTATCGAAATTTGCTGCATAATCTTATGGCAATAATAATCACTGACGAATGTATTAATTGTGGGGCTTGTGAACCAGAATGTCCAAACAACGCTATTTATGAAAGTGGTGTGGAATGGAAAGTTAAAGATGGAACAAGCGTAGAAGGGTCTTATAAATTGAGTAATGGTGATATGGTAGACGTCGACCAAAAATTTGCTCCTATAAGTGATGAGGTCTATTATATTGTTCCAGATAAATGCACAGAATGTATGGGCTTTCATGAAGAACCACAATGTGCTGCTGTTTGTCCTGTAGATTGTTGTGTTCCTGATCCTGATAGAGTAGAATCTGAAGAGATACTTCTAGATAGGAAATCTAGACTTCACATCTAATGAATAAAGGTACTTGTTTGGTCCCTTTTCTTCCAATGCGTTCTAAACCGCATTCAGACGCCGAAATGGTTAATTCTATTTTATTTGGTGAGTCTTATGAAGTCATTAATGAAGATAATGATTGGTTGTTTGTGCGTGTTGATTTAGATGCTTATGAAGGTTGGATAAGTAAAGCAGGTTATTCTGTTTTTATTGATTTTAATCAACTTGTCGATGCACTCTATCTAGAAGCCGCTTCGAATGGTGCTAAGTTTTTTATCCCTTGTGGAGGTAAGATTCCTGAAAATGGAAAGTTTATCATTGATGGTCAGTCATATGCCATAATTCAAAAAGTTAAAACAAATCATCATTTGCCATTAAGACTAAGAATTTTAAACACGGCAAAGTCTTTCTTAAATGCGCCATATCTATGGGGAGGTCGCTCTTTTATGGGTATCGATTGTTCAGGTTTAGTTCAAGTGGTTTATAAAGTAAATGGTTTCGATTTGCCGAGAGATACTGCTGCTCAAATATCTACTGGTACTCTAGTGAATTATTCGGAACATGCTCCTTGTGATTTGGTTTTTTTCTCTCGAATTAATACAGAAAAAGTAGTGCATGTTGGAATCGTCATAGATAATAAAAAAGTCATTCACGCAGGTGCTCGAGTTCGTATCAACGAATTAACTGAGGAAGGTCTTATTGTCGATGGGCAATTAGCCTATAAAACTATAGCCATTAAACGAATTATTTAAAATGGATTGGAGCACAGAACCTTCTTGGAAAAGAAAGTCTAAGGATAATAAAAAGGTGTATGCTCGATTTCTGAATTCTGTTAAACCGGCAGAATTGATAAGACAATTGCCAGATTTGCACGAGGAAGCTTTCTCTAAGATTAATTGTCTTGATTGTGCTAACTGCTGTAAAAATCATAGTCCTACGTTTAAAACAACAGACATTAAAAGGATTAGTAAATATTTGGGATTGAAAGAATCTCAATTTATGGATCAATACTTAAGTTTGGATGAAGACAATGATATGGTTTTGAAACGTACGCCATGTGTATTCTTAAATTCGGATAATTCTTGTAAAATATACGATGTCCGACCATCCGATTGTGCTCGATATCCTTATACAGACGAAGATGTATTTGTTAAACGCAAGCAATTAACCATGGCAAATTCGATGGTTTGTCCAGCTGTGCACCATATTTTAGAAAAAGTTATCAGTATTCTCTAATTTTGCGCAGATGAAAATTGATTGTCACGCGCATATCATGCCGGCTACTTGGCCCGATCTAAAATATAAATTTGGATATGGGGGATTCATTTATCTAGATCATGAAGAAAAGACTAAAACAGCTAAAATGATGCGAGATGATGGTCATTTCTTTAGACGTGTTGAGGAGAATTGTTTTAATCCTGAAGCAATTTTATGGGATATGTCTGCTAATGATGTCGATAAAATGGTTTTATGTACTGTTCCTGTTTTGTTTAACTATTGGGCAAAACCTAAGGATACTGCTTGGTGGGCGGCATTTTTAAATGATCATATAGCCAAAGTTCAAGAAGATTTTCCCGATAAGTTTATTGCTTTAGGTACATTGCCTATGCAAGACGTAGAACTTTCTATTAAAGAACTGGAAAGATTAAAAACTATGGGTGTTAGAGGCGTTCAAATAGGGTCTAATATCAATAATGTAAATTTAGATGATGAACGGTTTCTTCCTTTTTACGCAGCCTTACAAGACCTTGACATGGCTTTGTTTATCCATCCTTGGGAAATGATGGGTGAAGAGTTTATAAAAAAATTCTGGTTACCTTGGTTAGTTGGTATGCCCGCCGAAACTAGTCGTGCTATTTGTAGTATGATCTTCGGTGGAATCTTTGATAAGTTCCCAAATTTGAGAGTCATGTTTGCTCATGCTGGTGGTTCGTTCCCTTTTACTTTAGGAAGAATTGCTCATGGTTGGTCTGTACGCCCAGATTTAGTAAATCTGAATGATGTGCACAATCCTAAAGATTATATCGGTAAGTTTTGGGTCGACGGAATAACCCACGATTCTAAATCTTTTGAATATCTTTTAGATTTGTTTTCTGCCGATAAAATATGCTATGGCACAGATTATCCTTTTCCTTTAGGCGACTTAGAACATGGTAAGTTTATTTTAGAAAATCCAAATATCTCTGATTCTGATAAAGCAAAGATTTTTTCGGGCTCAGTAAGTAATTTCTTAAAACTTTAAATCTATCAAGCCTATAACTCACATAACAAGCATTTCTAATCCAAAAGTTAAAATGCTGCTGAGCCTAGATAAACCTAAGGTCAGAAAATCGCTTGGTGTTTCATTGGTGGAAGGGGTTAAAGAACTGGAAATGGCCTCGTCTGCTGGTGTTGAATTTGATTCTATTTATTATGTTCCTGAAATTGCCAATGAGATTTTTTTAAAGGAATTAACTGCTAATTTTCCTGATTTGATGGCTTATTCCTTAAGTCGTGATGTGTTTTCTAAATTAAGTTACCGAGAAAGTACTGGTGGAGTATTGGCTTTAGTAAAAACAAAATTATTAAAACCTAAGGATTTAAATTTAAATACTTCACCTTTAATCTTGGTTATCGATGGCGTCGAAAAACCGGGAAATCTTGGTGCTATGCTTAGAACAGCAGATGCGTCGGCAATTGATGCTGTTATTTGTTGTGATTTGCCCGGAGACTTATATAATCCAAATATTATTCGAGCAAGCTTAGGGACTATTTTTACAGTACCTATTGCAGTGTGCACTGGTGAAGAAGCTAGAACTTGGTTGAAATCAAAGCATGTTCAGGTGTTTTGCTCAAATTTACATCAAGCAAGCGATTATTTTAATGAAGATTATACAGGTCCTTCTGCACTCGTTGTTGGTACTGAAGCTACAGGTGCAAGTCAAGAATGGATAGAATTTGCCGATAAAAACGTAAAAGTACCAATGTTAGGTAAAATTGATAGTATGAATGTATCGGTGGCTGCTGCAATAATGATTTATGAAGCGAGACGTCAAAGATTAGCAAATAAAAGTTAAGTCTATTTATCTAATTAAAGTAACTGTACCATTAATCGTTTCTTGTTTGCCTGGGTCAGCTAATAAGGTATAATCAAAAATATAGTAATAAGTTCCTGGAGGACATTCGGGGCCTTCATTAAATAAACGTCCATTCCAATTGACGTTGTTGCTATCGTCTCCATCTTCTTCACTCTCATAAACAAGTACGCCCCAACGATCATAAATTCTTAAATGGTAGGTTTCTTCTCCTTTAATGATGATATCGTAAGCGTCGTTCTTACCGTCTAAGTTACCAGGAGTAAAAACATTAAATATCATAAAGTCGATAAATTGGTCGTTCGAGACTTTTTTACAAGTAGTGTCTTGACAACCAAATCGAGAACTGGCAATTAAACAAGCTGTAAATTCACCTAAAGAGTAGCCATAATTGTGACTTGGGTGGATTTCATTTGAGAAATTATCAGGTGTAAAAACGCTTGTATCAAACTGCCATAGCATGTTAGAGTTTATTGGATTAGTAGTATTAATGAACTGAACCAATGGTAATTTGCTATTTTGGTCAAGTTTAAAGTCTGCATTAACATCAACTACTACGATTGTTTTTTTCGCACTATCATCGCAAAGTAAATCATAACGTGAATTCAAAAACTTAGGAAATAAATAAATATCGTATTTTCCAATTTGTGGCCATGAGTAAATAACCGTATCACCCGGTGGTTTAATATAATTGTTGTAAGTGAAAAGCCAACTGTCTAAATCATAAAATGGGTCGCTTTTACTAATGAATTCTACTTGAGCGTCAACACAAACAGTATCTTGACTTATAATAGCTGTATTGCCTTGTGGCAGAACAACTACCGCACGTATAGAGTCTTTTTGAAAATCGGGGTCTGGGAAAACAGTATTACAGAAATATTTACTGTTGGTAGCTGGATTGTATATAGAGTCATATCCATTGAGTTTTATCTGATAACGTCCAGGTTTTAAATATTTGAATGAAACATCTTTTTTGCTGAATTCAGGTAAAATGGTTTGATTTTCATCTCCAAATTCCCAAATATAGCCTGCGCAATTATATGAAAGGTTTTTAAATATAGCCTCTAGAGAATTACAAGCGATAGTATCCGGAATAATAAAATAAGGTTTTGAGCCTATTACAGTCAATTTGTAAATTAAAGTATCTACACATCCTAATTTCGTTTTTACAACATGAACAACATTGATTTCGTCTGCAGATGTTGTAATAGATTTAAAAGGGTTAATTACTGGATTTGTAAATGTACCAGAACCAAAATCCCAATTATAATATGTTATACTTTCTCCTGGGTATTTGATGAAATTAGTTGAGTCAAAAAGTTGTTTTAATTCATTGCAATAAATAAATCTCGAATTGTACTTAATATTTGCTCGTAAATTTTGAACGAATACAGAATCAATAATGGTGTCATTACAATTGAATTCATCGGTTACAAAAATGCGATAAATGTTTGTTCCCGGAGATTTAAAGAAATGACAACTTTGATCGCCTGGTGCTAAGCCATTTGTGTCTGGAAACTCAATTTTTACGTATTTATTTAAATCGCTGGCTCCCCAATTAATATTGTGATAGAAATCGGTGATTTTGAGTTTAAGACAGACTACTTCTGGCGAGCAGTAATATTCAACTTGATTTTGAATACTAATAATTTTTCCAGCTTTGAATATGGTGGAAGCTTCTCTATTACAGCCATATTCATTGCTTACTTTTAGTTTTATAATGGAACTAACACTAGTTGATTTGAAAACATAATGCAATGAATCTAGTGTAGAGTCTTTGTCAAAATATATTAAATCCGAAATGCCGTTACCCCAATCTATACTAAGCGTTTGGCCAGCATAAAACTTTCCATCCGCAAATTTAACTGTTGCCCTGAAAGGATTGCATCGACCGTATTTTATAAAAGTAACACTATCTTGATTGATAGAATGAATATTTAAATAAGGCTTTTTCCAAATAGTGTCGTATAATTTAAGTGTATCTTTTCTTATTTTGATAGAATCATCGTTGTAATGTTGAACCCATTCAGGCAATACCGTTTCAAAAATAAATCCAACATCTATCAGCCCATGTAGTTTTTTATCAGGTCTAATAGGAAATTTATTCCATGTTTTCCCTGAGTCTAAACTAACAAATTTAGGGTTTAATTTAGCATTGATGTCTCCGAAGATTTCGCCTTGACATAAATTAAATGTATCAATAGATAATAAAGGACTACATTCCCTAACTGAGATTATTCTTGTTAAAGAGTCTGTACAGCCCGTTGCAGGATCTTTAACCTTAAATGATATTTTATATGTTGTGGATTGGCTTTTAAAATAATGTGAATGGAAATAATCTGTAGAATAAATGCAGTTACTTCCAACATTTTGATTATTCACTCGATCGGTTGTACATCGAGGCGCCGAATCATCATAGATGGTCCAAAAATATTGAGCAGTTTTGCGATTTAAATACAATGAACTATCAACAAAGGAAACTTTTCTATTAGTGAAACATTGATTGTCTTCGTATACTTTAAATTGAGCAATTGGTCCATGAATGGTTAGTTTTCTACTTAAACTAGTTGTGCAAGTGCCCCTAATTATCTGACATGTTATGGTGTGTAATCCAGGTAATATTGCTAAAGTTTTGGGCGTAAAACTTAAAGGAGAATTTGGCGTTGCTCCAATATTTACACCATCTAACAACCAAATCATGTTGTCATAAGTATAAATGTTTGGATTAATAAAGGCTTTTATTTGATTTTTTTGACTGTAACACGCCACACTATCACTTAATTCTAGCTTTTTTGGCAGTGGGTCTATTGTAAAAGAAAAATTATATTTAGTCGAATCAACGCATCCATTCGCATCTATGACGTTTAACTTTATTGTTCCATTTTGTGAACCTTTATATTCAAAGCATTTTTGGCTACTGAAATGTCGATTTGTATCCTGAGGATATTTGCTTAAATCCCAATAATACTTAGCAAAAGCTTTGTTTTTACCTGTACTTTGATTTTTTATACAAATCAATTTTGTGTCACAATCTTTAAATGGATTACTAACACTAAACTTTGCGTCAGTTTGTTCTAAAATAGTTATGAAACGCGATTTAGTTGCTTTACAACCATATTTATCGGTTACCTCTATTTTTATTAAGTATTTATCTACTTGACTGTATCTGTGGCAATAGGATTGACCATTGTTTGGATTAGCTTGATTATCGAATTTGCCATCACCCCATACCGCAAGTCGATTAACGATAGTTTGACCATTTTGACCAGGTACACTGGTTTCTCTTAAGCATATATTATTATTATTGATACAAGTATCGCTAGTTGATAGCAAATCAAAATTAGCAATGGGTAAAGGAACTATAGTGATGCTTGCAGAGTCTGTTATGCTGCTGCCATTACTTAAATTAGCAGATATTTTTACCCAATAGGTGCCAGTCTTTTTATAAATGTATTGAGGCGTATTGCTATTGGAGCTAGAGCCATCGCCAAAATTCCATGTTGCCGAACTTAAACTTAAACCAGATGCAGGTGTGTAACTGAACTGAGTGACATTTTTGAAACATTCTGTGCGAGGGAAATTAAGGGTTCCTTGAGCAAATGTTTCAGATGCAAAACAAAAGTATAATGCACAAAATAGTAAATATATATAATGTTTCAGCCTCAAATTGATACAAAGATATGGATACTACTTTGAATATTTTTACACTGTTTGTGTTGGTTCAATATTTTGACTCAACATTGACAATGTTAATAGAAATGAAATTATAGGAGTGAATTAGCCAATTGGATTAATATGGCTTCATTTAGAGGGCCACTCATAATTTGCATACCAATAGGCATTTTATTTTCAGAATGTGTAGAGTGCGGTAGGGATAATCCAGGTATACCAGCAAGATTAGCTTGAACAGTAAATAAATCAGCTAAGTACATAGCGATTGGATTACTTGATTTTTCGCCTATTTTAAATGCGACAGTTGAAGTTGTCGGAGTTAAAATGATATCGTAATCTTTAAAAATATCCATCGTTTTATTGCGAATAAGACGACGTATTTTTTGAGCTTTTGTATAATAAGCGTCATAAAAATCGCTTGTAAGAACGAATGTGCCAAGCATAATACGTCTCTTTACTTCAGGTCCAAAACCTTGAGTGCGCGATTTTTTAAAAGTGCTTTCTAAATCAATTGCATCAGGACTTCTATATCCAAAAGTTAAACCAGAGAAACGGCTTAAGTTACTACTTGCTTCTGCAGTGGTAAGTACTTGATAGCAAGGTACCATTTGATTAAGATAAGGAAAATCTATTCCGTTTACAGTATGGCCATTTGCTTGTAGCGTATTTATGAATTGCTCTGTTGCAGATTTGATTTCAGGGTCTAGTCCAGGATGTTCAACACAATCTTTTATATATGCAATTTTAAGATTTCCAACTGGTTTGTCTGGATGAATATCAAAGTGGTGGCTTTGAATCATGGTTGCATCGTGCTCGTCTGTACCCCCGATAACATTGAGAATTAGGGCCATATCTGATGGAGATGCAGTAAATGGACCGATTTGGTCGAGACTGCTTGCAAATGCAATTAAGCCCCATCGACTTACTGAGCCATAAGTTGGATACATGCCGTATATGCCTGTAAAAGCAGCTGGTTGACGAATAGAGCCTCCTGTATCACTTCCAAGAGAAGCTAAACATAAGTCAGCTTGAACAGCTACAGCACTGCCGCCACTGCTTCCTCCTGGTACTCGGGTAGTATCGATAGCATTAAGGACTGGTCCAAAGGAAGAGTTTTCATTACTAGCGCCCATTGCAAATTCATCGCAATTCGTGCGGCCAATAATAATGGCATCGGCATCAATGAGTCTTTCAACAACAGTTGAAGAGAAGAGAGATTTGAAACCAACTAAAATTTGTGATGAGGCATTGCATTCATGGTCTTTGTAAACAATATTGTCTTTAATTGCAATGACCATTCCGGCTAATTTACCGGCGGTTCCAGAAAGTATTTTTTCTTGAATTATTTCAGATTGAGCAATTGCTTCTTCATCAAAAACCTCTAAAAAAGCGTTAAGATGCTTATTTGCTTCAATATTCGAGAGGTAGTAACGCACCAATTCAGGCAAAGTAATACTTGCATCTGAAATGGATTTTTGAACTTCTTTAAGAGAAGAAAACCGTTTTTTCATCAACAGGGAAAAGACTAATTTTTCTCGTTTGAATCAGCAGGTTTTTCCTTAATGCCTTTTTCTATTTCAGATTTGACGTTATTCTTAGCTTCGTTGAATTCGCGAATACCATTGCCAAGACCACGCATCAATTCTGGAATTTTCTTTCCTCCGAAAAAAATCAATACGATTGCGACGATAAGGATGATCTCTGTTGGCCCAAGGTTGCCTAAAATTAATAATGACATCGATTTGTTAAATTAATCTGACAAAGGTACATATTATCTGAAACATTGAGAATAAATTTTGACGAGAATTTTTTATAAAAAATTTTTAAAAGTTTATTTAAATCTTTTGCTTTGCAAGTCTATTACCAAAATTAATCATGAGCCAAACAATTAGCGATGTTTTAAACGATTTCAGCCAGAATCTCGAAAAGTGTATCAATCACACCAATCATGAATTCTCTAATATCCGCGCAGGAAAAGCTTCTCCAGGAATGCTCGAAAGCGTCATGGTAGAATATTACGGTGCTCCAGTTCCTTTAACTCAAGTGGCTAATGTCTCTTCACCAGATGTTAGAACTATTATGGTCCAACCTTGGGAAAAAAATATTATTAATGATATCGAACGCGCAATTATTAATAGCAATTTAGGCTTTGCTCCTAATAATGATGGACTTGCTATTCGTATTACTATCCCTCCAATGACCGAAGAACGCAGACAACAATTGGTCAAAATGGTGAAACAAGAAGGTGAAGCAAGTAAAGTGGTAGCGCGCAATTATCGTAAAGACACAAACGAAAAAATAAAAAAACTTCAAAAAGATGGTTTGAGTGAAGATGAAGCAAAAGATTCTGAAAATAAGGTTCAAAAACAATTAGATGCACTTATTTCCAAAATTGATGCTATGGTGATTGAAAAAGAAAAAGAAATTATGACCGTTTAATTTTCATTATTTCTGATACTGTCTTTAAATCAATAAGTTGAGTTGTTCTCTCGATTTATTTGCTATTTTTTTATATAGTCATAACCTATAACTCCATGGTAACGATTAAATTTGAAGCAATTTAAATTTAATTATGTTTGAAAATCTTTTAAAATTAGTACAAGAAAATGCTGGTGATGCCATCATTAATAACCCATCTGTTCCAAATGAAAGAAATGATGAAGCAGTGGGCTTAGCTTCTGAGGGAATTATGGATCATTTAAAGCAATTAGGCTCAGGTGGTGGATTAAACTCTATTATGGATATGTTTAAGGGCGGAAATGTAAGTTCAAATCCAGAAATTGCAAATATTGCGGGTGGTGTTGCTGGTAAACTTATGGATAAATTGGGTTTAGATGCTTCTCAAGCTCAAGGAATAGTAAGTAAACTTGTTCCTCAAGTGATGGAGAAATTTGTAAACAAAACCAATGATCCTAACGATAATAGTTTCGATTTGCAAGATATTATTAGTTCTGTATCTGGTAATGGCGGTGGTATAGGTGATATCCTAGGAAAAGTTAAAGGTCTGTTTTAAGTCCTACATTTCTTTCATCAACATTTCACGGTACAAACTGAAACCATTGTTCTTGAAAAATTGTGATGCAGGTGAGTTACTCGTCCAATGGTCGAGCTCAATTCTCCTAATATTCGCATAAATAGCCATATGATAAGCATATTTTAATAAGGCTTTACCGATGCCCTTATTACGTTGTCCTGCAATTACGGCTATTTGATCAATGTATAATGATTTTCTGGATATTGTAAAGGCTGTTTCGGGATATTCTCGAATATAGGATATCATATACCCGCAAATCTCCGATCCTATACTAGCTATATGACATTTATTGTTCGGCGTGCTCACTATCTTTCTCATGGCCATTTCTATTGCTTGTTCGTCAAATGGTTTGAATATATGAGGTTGCATTGTTGCATGCAAGTTTTGAACTTCTTTATTCAGTTGCGTTAATAGCAATGGATCGGCTGTTTCAGTAATTTTGATTTTCATGGTTTGATTCACAAATGTATAGAATAGATTTCTTTTTACTTCAAATCATTTCATTATGGATTAAAGTGCTTTTTTGTTTTTTCAATTTTTGAGCGCAAGATGTGACTATTTAAATAGTTTTTTTTAAATTATTTAAAATGCGCTAGTTATTTATTAGCTCTTATATCAATCGTTGCAAAATATAATAGTATAAATATTTTCTATAGTAATGTCATATAATATAGATCATATCCAGGACTCCAGAAATCTTTCACAATTTGATTTATAGCAAAGCCATTTTTTTCATAAAATTGATAAGTATGTTGAGATGTTCTAACAATAATTGGTTGATTAGGTGCAGTTTTTTTGATATGCTTTATTCTATGAGATAGGATTTCCTTTCCAAATCCTTTTCCTTGGTATTTCGTGTGAATTAAATCCCAGCTAATACGTGTTTCTAACAATTCAGTTAAATAATTGATTCCACCACCACCTATAATCTTCCCTTGGTGTTCTATAACAAAATACTCTTCGATTTCATGTTCAAGATAATGTTTGTATGCTTCAATTTCAGAAGGGTCAAAATACTCTGGAATTAATTCCTGCATGATAGAAATCAAAGCATTTTTATCAATAGGATTATATGAGCGAATCATCGTTTGTTTTATTGAATTGATTTATTATAGATTGGATGATTTTGGATGGCTTTTTTAGTTTTAAAGTAAATTAATAACATGGCTAAAATAGCTTTGTAAATGTGGTTATAATATTCCTATTTAGATGTCGTTGTTTGCGTATAATAAAAGGTCGCAGAATTGCAGACTAAAATCAAATCCAATCTAGTTTTTCCTTTGTGTTTTCGTTTTTTATGTTACCAGTATTAATAGTACTAGATGGTTCGAAAAGTAAAACATGAACTTCATTTTCGGCAATAGGTTTGTGTTCAATGCCCTTAGGAATTACCACAAATTCATTTTCATTGATTGTAACTGTTTTGTCGCGCATTTCAATTATTAAAACACCGCTTAATACTAAGAATAATTCGTCTTCGTTGTCGTGTTTATGCCAGGTGAATTCACCTTTAAGTTTGGCGATTTTAACTTGTTGTCCATTGAGTTCAGCAAGAATTCTGGGGTGCCAATGGTCATTAAATAAATTTAGTTTTTCTTTTAAATTAATAGGTTTACACAACATAATTGAAATTTAATTGGTGTCAAATTGTTCTTTAAGATGCATATTCCAAAGAGATTTAGCATGCTCAATGATAAGAGAATCTGCATTAGTGAGGGCTTTATCTAATACAAATTCACCGCCGTATTTTTCTGTTTTACTTAATTGAATAAGTTGAGTGCCACGCATAGCGAATTTATTAACGCCTTCGTATATTATTATTTTCATTTCGCAAGGACTCACATCGCTTCGACAAGCCGTTCTATACATGGTCCATATTTCTGGAATTTCATTATTGTTTAAATCAGTTATTTCGAATACATCATTAAAAAAATCCGCCAATAAATCAAATTCACAATCTTTTACAAAGTCATGGATATGCCATATACGTTCATATTTTTGATTAGTAGGGTTAAACTTAAAACAGTACACATATAAATCGACATTATTAAGTAAAATATTGTTAACAGAATCTACTGTCTGATACGGTAAAGTTTTAGTTCTAACAGCAATGTATTCACCAGATTTATCCGTCCAATGGATAACCGAATCAGCAATGCCTTGTATGTCAATTTCTTTAGGAATATCAGCCGTGTCTATACTAAATCGACTAATATTTGTTTTAACTGAATCGTTTACAACAATTATGTTAGAATTGTCTGTTACTGATTTTGATTTATTATTACAAGCAGTATTTGAAAATATAAAAGCGAAACAAATTGAAAACAAATAGAATCTATTCATCGATTAAGATTTTGATTCGAAATTCGATAAAATAGATTGAATTGCCAATTATTTGTTAGGATATTCTTAATAGAACGTTTCCATTTTTAAAGCCAGATTCAACATAATGATATGCTTCAACAATTTGGTCTAGTTCGTAAATTCGGTCAATTAGAGGGTTATAGTGCCCATTTAAGTGTAAATGTAATAAGTAGTTTATATCCTCCGTTTTAATTGATGGTATAGGAAATAAAACTTTCTTTTTACTAAATGGAGAGATGAATAATGCGCGCAAAGGATTTTCCCAATATGGGCCTAATTCAGTAGAGATATAAATACCATTTTGATTTAAAATATTTTTACATTTACCAAAACTGCTTTTACCAACAGCATCAAAGATCCAATCATATTTATCATTAGTTTGAGTAAAATCTTCTTTTTTATAATCAATAATTTTGGCTGGATGAAGAGATTCGATTAGGGAAATGTTTTCAGTTGCACAAACTGCAGTTACATCGGCTCCTAAGTGAACACAAATTTGAATAGCGGCAGAACCAATTGCTCCTGTAGCGCCATTAATTAAAACTTTATCTCCTTTTTTAATTTTTACGGCTTTGATATCTGAGAGAGCGTAATGTCCTCCTTCGCAAAGGCAAGCAGCAGTTTCAAAATTTACCTCATCAGGAATAATGCCAATGGGGTCATTCATATTAAGTAATTGATATTCGGCATGAGCTCCAAAGTGTTTGTCATTGAATCCAAAAATTCTATCTCCAACGTTAAATTGAGTCACTTGTTTACCGAGTGAAATAATTGTACCTGAAAATTCGCAACCAAGAGTATTGAAATGAGGTTTAAGTAATCCACTAAAAAATCTAGAAATAAAATATTCGGCGCTTCTGAAACCGCAATCTGTTCGATTAACTGTAGCATAATGCACTTTTATTAAAATCTGGTTTGGATTAGGTATTGGAATTGGGATTTCTTGAATACTAACGACTTCTGGTGGACCATATTGAGTATTTACTGCAGCTTTCATATTAATAACCTGCAAAGTAAACTAGATAAGAAATCAAAGCAGGGTATTTCGATGAAGTTAAAATGATTTGGGTTTAAAAACAAAAAAGCCACCGGCATAGGTAATCCGGCAGCTTCTTTGCATCAGCGTATGAAATGGGATAATCTCATTAGTTATCGAAATAGTTATCCTATTTGTGAATATAGACGTAAGAATTAAATTGAAAGTTTCATTATATAATGAATATGACATTTTTGTGACAGTTTGTAATAGGCCGTAGGCGAAATGCTCAAATTAGAAATGAGAGTGCTACTCTAAATTGCCATAATTCATTAAGTTATTTATTGCCATAATTGCATTTTATTTTTTTTGAAGGGAATTCCTAGTCTTAGAATTTTTCGATTAAATCACGCTATAGTATATGCCCTGAACTGCATTGCCTTGTGGTGAATTTATTCTACCATTGGGTGAAACCCTGAAGAATTTTCATAAAAAACCCTGAGTATTGCTTTCAGGGTTTCTCTGCTAGAAGGTGAAGGCAATTGGCGAAATACTTCCTTCGGTCGTGAGAATGCTTACGCCAAGTTGTCGAACTTATTCAATTTGAATTAATTAACTATTTTTCAGGGAATTAAGTCACAAAATATAATAAATTTTGTGTGAGATTTTGAATTGATGCAAAGATGGGAATAGTTGGTTTAGTTTTCATAGTTGGAAAGTGGTGTAACTAATTTTTTTATAGTAATAACTAAACAATTTTTATCGTTTGTGCCCTTTGTTAAACAAAATTAATCTTTTAGAATGTGTGAAAACCCCAATAGAACTAACGATCAACCACCCATTTGAAATAACAATAATTACCTTCGACTAAAATTTCTATAAAATAAATTCCAGAATTTAAATCTGTCTCTAATTGAAGTGTATTTATTGTTTTGTTTTCAAAAACCAGTTGTCCTAATGCATTGTAGATTTTAATTTGTGTTGGAAGATGATTAGAATTAATAAACATATTTCCATTTCTTGAAGGGTTGGGGTATATGGCAAATTTATTTCCTTCATTAATTTTAGATAAAGAAACAATTTGACCTTCTTGTGACATAATTCCAATATTGGACAAAGTATAATCATACGAAGTGCCAACAAAACCTAATAAACTATCATTGAATTTACAGTAATTGTAAATTCTAATATTTCGCATATCTTTAAGAAATTTAATAGAATTACTATCAATTCTGCTTAAAAACCTCTGAGAACCTATATAAAATTTAGAATTTAAATAAATTAATTCATTTGTATTGGTTGCAGTATCTGTATAATATGGTTTAAAAGAAATACTCATTATGGAGTCACCATTGTGATTTATTTTATGAAAACTATGCTTCAATAAGTTGTTTTGAATTTGAAATGGATAACTGTATGTTGCTAATATATTTAATGTATCTTGTATTGATATGCAGTCAATAAAATTAAAATAGCCTTTTAAAATACGAATAAATATAATATTGAAATTCTTGTCATAAACTTTAATATTTGTCTTTCCATCGCCATGCAAACCACTTTTTGGATATTTGATAACTTCAAACAAAACATATTTATCGTTGCTTATTTTTTTTAAATCAATATAATAACTAAATGGGTTTTGATTGCCATTTTTTATAATAGTATCATATCTTTTATCGTCTACCCATTTAATTAAATAGCTGATTGCAGTATCGACATTCTTTCCAAATTGATTTACAATTCCATAAGTGGAATCTTCTATGAAAATTGTTTTTATATTAGAAGAGTAATAATTATTATCCGTTGTTACATTTTGTTTAAGATTTTTAGTAATTACCCCTTGGGTATCAATGTAAACAATAAAATTAAATAGATTACTCTTATAGTTACCTGGACTTCTTGAATAACTAAACTTAAATCCATCTTTTGAAGAATTTACGACCAACCTTGAATTTAAGTAAGCAAAAGATAAGGTATCCTCTATTATTTTTTTTGCAAATAAGGTATCTCCTTGCAGGTTGTATTTAACAAAGTAAATCTGATTCTTTTCAACTTGAGGCGAAATCTTTACTAAAGTTCTATTTAAAGAGTAGAAATAACCATTTAGGTATAAGACTTTTTCGCCTCTACTTCCTTCAAGAATTGAATCTTGAATTGGTAAATGAACGTTTTTGAAATATGTAATTTGTGCATTTACATTAGTGCCAAAAAGAACAATTAAAAGAAAAATATTTGTAACTTTTAAATATAAAAACATATATACTCGAACAAATATACTTAAATAATTCATGAAATACAGTTTAGTTACAATCGTTATTTCACGTCTTTGTGTATTTTTTTTAGGACGAGTCACGTTCTATCACGATATGGGGTGAAATTATGAGAATGAGAGCGAACCCTCTTTCGTTTAAACTTCAGAGGATAAAAAAAAAGAGAGCATCGAATGTCGCTTTGGCTCTCATTCTCGCTCTCTTTTTCGTGGAGGCAATTGGCGAAATGTCGAACTTTTTGAAATTTTTAATTTATTAGATAGGATGTCCCAGTACCAGATCCGCCGCGGCGGAACGGTACGGGACGCACGAAAATAAAAAAACCGCCTTTAGGGCGGTTTTAATTTTCGTGGCTTTATCAGGAGTCGAACCTGAATCGAGGGTTTCGGAAACCCGCATTCTATCCATTGAACTATAAAGCCTCTTAAACTGCAAATTTACGAAAAAAAATTGATGCTAATCTGGATTAATTTATGCAGTGATTAGCTCTTATTGTAACTTATGTCACTTTTAAACAAACAAAGATTCTCTACTTTTGTTCTTATGCTCAAAAAACACTTTTTATTATTTTCCTTTTTCTTATTTCTTGCTAATTTAAGTGCTCAAAATCCTCCATTTAATCTAAGTATAGAATCTTTTAATATTCAAGGATTAGGCGGCTTGCAAGCTTATGCCTTCGGACAAGATAGTGGTCGTTGGGTATTAATCGGGGGTAGATTAGATGGTTTACACAGAAGACAACCATTTGCAGCTTTTGATGTTGCTGGAAATAATAATCAAATTTTTGTTGTTGATCCTGTTGCGGGAATTAAATGGTCAACATCGTTGACTTCTTTATCGATTGAGTTGCAAGAGCAATTGAGCTCTACTAATATGGAATTTCATCAAGAAGGTCGATATTTATATATTCTTGGTGGATATGGTTATAATGCTCATAGCGCAAGTAGAAAAACTTTTCCAAATCTTATTGCTGTAGATGTGCCTCTTTTAATCAATGCCATTGTTAATTCGACTTCCATAAGCAGCGCATTTAGACAAGTGACGGATCCTAAATTTGCAGTAACAGGTGGACATCTCGAAATGATAAATGATGTCTTTTATCTCGTGGGTGGTAATAAATTCGACGGTAATTATAACCCGATGGGAAATCCTACGTATACGCAGCAATACACGAATTCAATAAGGAAGTTTAAAATTTCAGATGATGGTACGAATATTTCAATCACTCATCTTTCTGAGTTGATAGATACGGCTAACTTGCATCGCAGAGATTATAATGCAGTGGCGCAAATTTTACCTAATGGTTCAGAAGGTATAACGGCATTTTCTGGAGTGTTTCAATTAAATGTTGATTTGCCATTTTTAAATTGTGTCAATATTGATAGTTTAAATTACCAAGTGCAAAGTGGCTTTCAACAGTTCTATAATCATTATCATTGTCCAGTTGTGCCTATTTATGCCGCTTCAGGTAATCAAATGCACACTGTATTTTTTGGAGGTATAGCTCAATTCTATGATAGTGCTGGAATTCTAGTTCAAGATGATAATGTGCCTTTTGTAAAAACGATTGCGCGCATAACTCGTTTAGCAGATGGCAGTATGGCCGAATATAAATTACCTGTTGAAATGCCTGCTTTTTTGGGTGCAAGCGCCGAATTTATAAGAAATGAGAATTTAGAATGGTATCCTAACGGTGTTTTAAAATTAGATAGTATACAACAAGATAGTGTACTGATTGGCTACATTTTCGGAGGAATAGCGAGCAGTGCTAAAAATATCTTTTTTGTTAATAGCGGTTCTCAAAGTCAAGCAAGCAGTCAAATATTTAAAGTGTATCTTTTTAAGAATACTGAATCCGGATTGCACCAAATCAATAAACATAGCAACGATTTGTATCAAATAAGTGTTTATCCTAATCCTAATAATGGTGAATTTGAATTGCATTTTACTTTAAATCAACTAGAACCTGTTGAAATTAGTTTGTTTAATTATCTGGGCGAATTGGTTTATTCGGCTCAAGTTTCTGACACAGTCCTTGGAAATAATATTCTTAATTTTGATTTGAATAGCTTAGAGTATGGTGGTACTTACATGCTTCAAATTAAAACTCAATCTTCAATTGTAACTAGAAAATTGATTCTAGAATATTAATCGTTTATTAGTTGTAAAAGCAACTTAAATGGATGTATTTTCGTCAAGTTATTATGCTTAGAAATCGAAGTAATTTATCGCTTTGGCTTGTCTTGTTATCATTTTATCCAATTTTAGCAAATGCACAGTCTGATTCAATTAAAACTTTTCCTAATTGGTTTAAATATAATGATTCGGATTATTATGTTTCTTTTCCTAAATATTTAGATGTGTCACTTGTAGGGGTTGTAGGCACTCGAATTCAAATGTTTACCAAACAAGAATCTGAGTTAGACTCTTTTATGGAAAATATTAGTTTAATGTCTGAAATTAATAATAATCCAGATGCTAAACTGGAACATTATGTGGAGGCTTCCGAAATTCAATATCAAACGTCTATTAAGAACTTTGTTATGTTAGAGAATGTTCCGATAAAAATTAATGGTATGGAAGGGCAGAAGCTAGTCTTTATGGGCTCGCAAGGAAAATATAAAATTCAATGGGAACAGTATATATTTTTAATAAATGGTAAGGGGTATATTTGGACTTTAACAAGTGAATTGTCGGCTTTCCCTGATATTGAACCTTTGTTTGATAGAATTATTCATACATTTAAAATTAAATAATACGCATGCTACAACATTGGAATGAACGTTATGCTCAAATTGAATATGCTTATGGCGAATTGCCGAACAGTTTTCTTAAACAAGAATTAGATAAATTAACTCCTGGGACTATTTTATTTCCTGCTGAAGGTGAAGGTAGAAATGCTGTTTATGCTGCTTCTAAAGGATGGGTTTCAAAGGCTTTTGATCAAAGTATTCAAGGTAAACATAAAGCGAATAATTTAGCAAAGCGCATCGGAGTTGATATTGATTATATTGTTGAGGATATTTATAAACTACCTTATATTGATGCTGAATTTGATGTTATAGGTCTTGTTTATGCTCATTTTCCTGCTGAAGTAAAATCAAATTTCCATAAACATTTACTTAGATTCCTGAAACCTTGTGGCACATTGATTTTTGAAGCTTTTAGTAAAGATCATTTGAATTATTCGTCTCATAATCCCAAAGTTGGTGGTCCTAAAGATATTGATATGCTATTTTCTTTAGATGAAATTAAAAGTGATTTCGAAGGCTTTGATGTTCAAATTCTCGAAGATGTTGAGGTCGAATTAAGTGAAGGTCTATATCACAATGGAATTGGCAAAGTCATTAGATTTGTTGGAACAAAAAAGTAGTGTTTATCTAATTATTAGCCTCTTTTTTTTGATGTTTTATTCAGTTAAGTTTGAATCTTGTAGATGATAATTTATCGAATGTTTTCAACTGTTTTCGGCTATAAATATCGAATATTATATTAAGTTATAACATTCATTTTTTAATTGGAATTTGACGTAAATAGGAGGTCGAACCTATTTTATTTGTGAAGAGTTTAAATGCTCAAGTTAATCTTTAGAATCTTAAAATTAAGTTTATAATTCATTTCTATACCGTATTTATTTCTATTAAATTAATAAGCCACAACATTTCATTAAATTCGCCTCATGAAAGCGAATAATCTGGTTACTTGTCCAAGTTGTAAAACTCAATTTAGCATTGAATCAGCCATGACAGCAGATTTGGAAAAAGAAATTGATGCCAAACTGCGCAAAGAACTTAATGAGAAATACGCCATAGAAAAGAAGAAACTAGAAGAAGGTGCCAAGCTGCGTGATGAACAGTTAGCCATAGAACGCAAGTCTTTTATTGAACAGCAGCAAAAGGAATTGAGCGAAAAGCGCAAAGAAATGGAAGAGTTAATAAAGTCGAAATTAACTCAGGAACACGAAGAACTAATGACATCTCTGCGGAAAAACAATGAAGAACAAGAAGAGAAGCTAAAGACTTTTCGTCGCATGGAAGTTGAAAAATTGGAAATGGAAAAACGAATGAAGGAAATGTCTGAATTGCATGAATTGGAAACCAAAAAGAAAATTTTGGAACATGAAGTGTTAATGAAGGAAAAGCTATCTAAAGAGGTTGAACAAAAGAGCGAATTGGTTATAAAGGAGTTAAATAAACAACTGGATGATCAGAAAAAGTTGATTGAAGAAATGAAACGCAAATCGGAGCAGGGTAGTATGCAATTACAAGGTGAGGTGCAAGAATTAGCTCTTGAAGAAATGCTAAAACAGACATTTATTTTTGATCAAATTACTGAAGTAGGTAAGGGCGTTAAAGGTGCCGATTTAATTCAAACTGTATTGAATGCTCAGGGTCAAGCATGTGGAACTATTGTCTGGGAAAGTAAACGTACTAAAGAGTTTCAACCTTTGTGGATAGAGAAATTTAAAGCTGATTTTAGACAAAGTGGCGGTGATATTGGTGTAATTGTTACTCAAGCTATGCCTAAAGATATGGATGGTTTTGGTTTGAAAGAAGGTATTTATATTTGTTCTTATCACGAAGCAAAAAGCTTGGCCTTAGTTTTGCGTAATAGTTTAATAAAGGTAAGTGATGCTGTTTCTGCTAATGAAAATAAAGGTGAAAAAATGCAAATGCTTTATAGTTTTTTAACGGGAAATGAATTTAAACACCAAATTGAAGCCATTACAGAAGGTTTTATGAGTATGAAAAAAGCCATTATAAGTGAACGCTCTGCTATGGAAAAAATATGGAAAGAACGCGAGAAACAAATTGATAAGGTATTGCTCAATGCAGTTGGTATGTACGGAAGTATTAAAGGTATTGCAGGTTCTGCGGTTTCAGATATCAAAGCTTTGGATTTAGGTGGTGATGAAAATCTTATTGATGAATGATACAAGTCAAGTCAGTTGTCGATTTTCAATCATTACTTTTCCCTATTATTGATGTGCGCTCTCCGGGGGAATATGAAGAAAGTCATATTCCAGGTGCCATAAATGTGCCTTTGTTGAATAACGAACATAGGCACCATATTGGTGTGGTATATAAAATGGAAGGTAAAGACGCTGCTATCGCATTGGGACATAAATTGGTTGATCCAATAAAAAATCAAATTCTTCAAGACCTTAAAGATAAAACTGATAAAACGGATATTCGAGTGTATTGTGCACGGGGTGGATTAAGAAGTCAATTGATGTCTGCTTTTTTTTCTGATAATGGTTACAATGTAATCATGCTAAAGGAAGGATATAAAGCTTATAGAAATCACGCTATTGATTTTTTTAATAAGTTTCAAAATATCCTTATTCTTAGTGGTTATACTGGAAGTGGTAAAACAGAAGTATTGAATGAACTCATGCAATTAGGTGAACAAGTTCTAGATTTAGAAGCGCTTGCCAATCATAGAGGAAGTGCATTTGGAGGATTAGGTCAGCAAGCTCAGCCAAGTTCTACTCAGTTTCATAATAAGATATATGAAGTATTGAAAAATTATGATTTTAATCGAAACTTATGGATCGAAAATGAAAGTATTTTGGTTGGAAAAGTTTATATCCCTGAAGAGCTTTGGCATCTTATGAAATTGGCTCCTGTTATTGAAATTGATATCAATCTAGAAGAAAGAATTAAACATACCTTGGAAATTTATGGTGATTTTGATTTAGAGGAATTGTCAAACAGTATTAAATTTCTCAGAAAAAGATTGGGTGATGAAGAGATGCGATTGCTCTGTGCTTTGACGGAAATCGGTGATTTAGAGCCAGTTGTTAAGCGATTGCTCGTCTATTACGATAAAGCTTATGAAATGAGTAGGTTGAAACGTCAACGTCAAATTTCCGTCAAATTACCGTTTAGTCAATTAAAACCTCGCATTATTGCAGAATATTTACAATCCTATGTCTTGAAAAATAATAAATTTGCAAAAGAATGAAAAAGTTGAGTTTAATTACATTGATGATCGTAACAGTCTTGGCAGCTAATGCCCAATCTCTTAAATATTGGTATATAGCGGACGCTAAAATCGCTTGTCAATACGGCAATATTATGATGTCTTGTTTACAAGTAAGAAGTTCTCCTGATAGTACTTGGAAGCCTTTTCAGCACGAAATTGAAGGCTTTATTTGGGAGCCGGGTGTTGAAGTATTAATTGAGTTAACTGTGACCCCAATTATAGACCCATTGCCAGATGGACCTCAATTTACTTATAAATACCATAGAACTGTTGAAACAAAAAATACGGTTTTAAAGCAAAGAGAAATTTTAGGTGCAACGCGTTGGAAATTAATAAATATTCAAAGTGTTAGTAGTATGATTCCGCGTGTTAGACCCTTGGGTGCTTGGATGCAATTCGACCTAGATAGTCATGTGGTGTATGGTTTTGGTGGATGTAATTCTTTTGCTGGAAATGCTGAAGTTTTAGAAGGTCAAATTAATTTTGGTCTTATGACTTCTACACTTAAGAGTTGCCAAAACGATTCTCTTGAAAGAATAATTATGGAAAGTATTGAAAGTAATACTCAATTCTATTTTAGAAATAATATGTTGTTTATTACCTGTATGAATGGATATACTTTGCACTTGAGACCTGAGAAACGATTGGATTCTTTAATTTCTGAATTTAGCAAACCACATATTTATAGAAGTAATTCTTATACTCTACTTAGAGATGGTCGTTATGCTATTACGCTTGATGATGTTAAAGAAGCAGGTTTTAAAAATTTTATTTTTGAGAAGGATAGTTTAACTCAAATAAAAAAATCTGATATAGCGCTTAGGCTAGTTAATTTAGATAAGGAATCCGATATTCAATCTATTGAGATATTAACCAAACCGCATACTTTAAAGGATATTAATCATGCGATTTTAATCTTTAAGGATGGTTCCAGAAGGGAAATTATGATTCGATATGCCTTGTAATCTCCTAGAATTTTCGAAAGGAGGAGGCTGTGGTTGTAAAATCGAACCTGCTAAACTTGGATTAATTTTAAAGTCTATCAAACATTCGTCGGATCCTCGGAATTTAATTGATTTTAGAACGAGTGATGATGCCTCTGTAATGGATTTAGGCAATGGATTGTTGCTTATTCAAACTGTCGATTTCTTTTTGCCCGTGGTTAAGGATCCGTATGATTTTGGAAGAATTGCAGCAGCAAATGCAATAAGTGATGTGTATGCCATGGGTGGAAAACCTTTAACCGCTCTCTCAATCCTTGGTTGGCCACTCGAAAAAATTTCTCTTGATGATGCGAGTTTGGTTTTAAAAGGTGCTCAAGAAATTTGTGTTCAAGCTGGTATTTCAATTTCTGGTGGTCATAGTGTCGACTCAGCAGAACCCATTTTTGGATTGTCTGTTAGTGGTACGATTGTATCTCAAAATCTTAAAAGAAATTCTACTTGTTTAGTGGGTGATAAGATCTATTTAACTAAACCCCTTGGTTTGGGATTATTGGCTAATGCTGTAAAATTAGACCAGATAAGTGAAGATGGTTATGCTCAGTTATTAAAGTACGCGACTCAATTAAATATTCTTGGATTGGAGCTAGGTGCAATGCCCGAAATAACCGCTATGACGGATGTTACTGGATTCGGATTGCTCGGTCATTTGTCTGAAATGTTAGGAAAAAATTTAGGCGCAAATTTAAATTTAATCGAAATTCCTGTGATTGAAGAAGCTAAAGTAATAGCCTCAAAAATGATTTATCCTAATATTACAACTAGCAATTATAATTTTATAAAAGATAGAACTGAAGGTTTAAATGGATTGGAGTTTCTATGGCTTTGCGATCCACAAACTAGCGGTGGATTAATGTTCACATGCTCAAAAGAAATAAATAGACCAGGAGTTTGTAAAATTGGAGAAGTAAACGCTTCTGGTAAAATGATTTTAATTTAATTGAAAAATGGTTTTGGGTGATAAAGGAATTGAAAAACATACATCCACCATGCTTTTCTCTTATGAAAACAATGGCAGTGGCAAATTCAACAATGTTTTGCTTTACTTGTGAGTCGGTGCCAATACAT